>JBJOQA010000433.1:0-2683 GCA_046050225.1 Bacteroidota bacterium
CCAATTACATCGCCGGGGTAAAGGTTAACGCCATAACTGCAACGTTCGATGATTTCGGCAAAGGTCCAATCCATATCGCCCACATTGCCTTCACTTACTTGTACGCCATTTACTTTGCACTTCATGGTTAGGTTCCAAGCTTTACCGGTATGGTTTTCTTTACAAGGAATTTCTAATGCTTCCAATTCATCTAAAGTAACGAGCATAGGGCCGATAACTGTACTAAAGTCTTTACCCTTTGCCGGCCCGAGATTAAGCAACATTTCTTCCATTTGTAAACGACGCGCGCTCATATCATTCATAATCATCAAGCCGGCAATATATTCATCCGCTTCAGCGGCTTTAATATTGCGACCCGGTTTTGAAATAACGATAGCGGCTTCTAATTCAAAATCGAGTTTTTCAAAGTGATCAGGCATACAATACACATTGCCCGGTCCTTGAATACTATTATGGTTGGTAAAATAAAAAATGGGGTATTGATCAAATTCAGGAATCATGTCTACTTTTCTATTGCGGCGTGCAGCGGCAACATGTTGACGAAAAGCATAGCCATCGCGGCAACTGGTAGGATGCGGCACGGGTGCTAATAATTGTAATCCTTCAAGCGGTATAGCGAGTGAAGAGCGCACCATACCTGCTTTTATTTTTTGTTCGGCTGCTAACGCTACCGGATAAACGTCTTCCCAATAATTTAAAAACATCGCCATGCTAATGGGCAAATCGGGATGTAATAAATCGGTATCATATACTAACCCATCTACCAATAGGGCTAATTGGTCGTGTCCATCTTTTAAATAGCTAATCAATTTCATATTGCAATTAATTTGCCACAAAAGTAGCCAATATCAAGCAGGTAAATCAACCAAATTCTACGCATCATTAACTGAATTGAATTGCTTGATTACTCCTACATTTGAGACTTAATAACATTGCTATGCAAAAAAAGAAGCCGGATGTAGATGTGATTATGAACGTGCTGCAGGCTACATTGGAAGCTTATCCCGGTTCGGGCTTTATTCAAAGTTTAATCTATCAATATCAAGAAAGAGGGGGATTAAGCAAGAAACAAATGGAGGGATTATTGCAAAAAGCCGCAAAAGTACCCGACATGCCACCGGCCCGATTGGCCACCTTGGAAGCCATCATTAAGAAGAAAATTACGCGTTATCGCTCCGATAAACCGACGGTAATTATTCCTGAAGAAGAGGACCATGTATCCATTAAAATGGTAGAAGAAATACTGCAATTATATCCCCTGCACAAAAGAGTATGCTATTACAAGGCTCGTTTAGGCAATAAAGAAAAGTTGAACCCTACGGAGAAGGCTGAAATAGAGAAATTTTACAAATTGTTGATAATCAACAAGAAAAAGGAGAGTTAGGGGCAAAAAAAAAGGCCAGTATAGAAATACAGCCCGTTTTTAAATCCAATATCCTATGAAAAACCATACTTAAAACGCAGGAGTTGTTGCAATATTGTGTTTGAACAAAAAAAAGTTGAAAATATTTTTTTGGCTTGCTTTTTGCCTCTCTTCTTTCAAATTTGCGGCTTTTCAATTACCGTAAAATTACCGTACGCTATTCATCGTAAAACCTGCATTGAATTCATCAGTATTGTTCCTACTGTGGCGGTAATTTAGGAAGTGTTAAAATAGGGCGTTTATGCGCTTGTTTTGCAATTGATTATAAAGCAACTTTACATCAGAAATTAATCATACAACGATTAATATCCGTTTTAAAATCCAATACTTAGTGTAGCAATACACACGAAGAACAACAAAGACCAATATCCCGAACTTATGCTGTAAAAAGCGATGATAGTTCAAAAACCAAACCAATACCTAATATCCTATTTTCCGGAGTTGCTGAACACAACGAAGGACTTGAAAAGACCGACACACTGAAACCAGAAATAAATTATTTCTGGCGAGGAAACTCCTCAAGATTTTAAGATCCCGGCCAACTTAACAGGTAGCCAAAAAAACTTCCACCGTTGTAAAAAGCGGTGGATGTTTTTTTTATAGCAGTTTAGTAACCTTTACAACAGCAGCGCTGCCTATCTTTGCAAAAAACTCGCTATGGACTTTTCAGGATTTGCCTTTCAAGAAATTATCACCGTATCGTTCACACTATTTGCAGTAATTGATATGGTAGGTAGTGTACCTATTTTAGCTTCGCTGCGCGAAAAGATGGGAGGCACTATTCGCTCCACCCAGGCCACGTTAGCTTCAGGTGGTTTAATGATTCTGTTTTTATTTTTAGGAAAACAATTTTTAAGCTTACTAGGCTTAGATGTAAAATCGTTTGCTGTTGCCGGTAGTATTGTAATTTTTATTTTGGGATTGGAAATGGTATTAGGGCATGAGTTTTTTAAATCGGACAACAATCCTAAAAGCGGCAGTGTGGTACCCATTGCATTTCCGCTCATCGCGGGAAGTGGTACGCTTACCACCATCATGAGTTTGAAGGCCAACTTTAATGATATCAATATTTTAATTGGGATATTAATAAACTGTGTAGTGATTTACATCGTGCTGAAATCATTAAAATGGATTGAAAAAGCATTGGGTCCGAATGGAATGACTGTGATAAGAAAGTTTTTTGGTGTAATTTTGCTCGCCATTGCCGTAAAAATATTCAGCACCAACATGATGAAATTTGGGCATTGATTGCTGAAAAGC
>JBJOQA010000434.1:0-3196 GCA_046050225.1 Bacteroidota bacterium
GCCGAAATCATTTGATTGATTGAAAGCTCTTGATAGCCAATTTGGTTTTGCTTACGTTGATGACTAAACGAAAGGGTTGTTCTAAATTTTGTTCCCTTTACATAACTTACAGAAGGTTCTATTTGCCATTGTTGTACATCATAATTTCTATTACCAAACTTAGGGGTACTTAATTGATGAATCATCGATTTAAATAACATACCTGCATTGAATTTTCTGTTGATATTCCAACGCCCTTTTAACGACAAATTGCGTTGCTTTCTGGCTTCCACACCATAGGTTAGCAAGGATTTATTATTACTCAACACATGCGTTACATCGAGCCCCCAAACCGGACTCACCCGATTAATAAACAACGTATTGCTGAGATAGGAAGATAAAGTCAGTAAACTGGTATCCTGCAAAATTTTGGTGAACGGATTAAACATAAAACTACCACTAGCCACTTCTTTTTTGTTAATTTGTAAGGAAGAACTGGTGCTCATCCTGGATAAAACCTTCTTAATTCCTTTTGCCGTTTTTATTGGAATTAATGCGCGCGGATTAATGTCTACCGAATAATTGAATTGCACATAATTTGCCTTTACATATTGATTCGTAGGCGAAAATATACGAATATACTTACGCTGATCTTGAAAAAGCGCTAATTCAAATTCATTCAATTCTTTTAGTCCGTTATTATTGTAATCAATCCAAGTGTATTCACCTTGTCCGGCCGGTACCTCCACAAAACTATATTCGCGTTTTTGTTCTTGCCCCGCGCCTACCTCATACAAAATTGAACCGGTTAATAGTCCTTTCCATTCATTTACAAAATATTCTATTCGACCTAATAAACTCTCATCCGCCCTTTGGCGCGTTAATCCGGTATTCAAAATTTGCAATTGACGCCAAGTGACATTATACCTAAATTGGTGTTGTTCGTTTTGCAAAAATTCGCCGAAGAAATTTAAATTTTGACTCTTATCTGCCCTACCCAGTTGATCTTTTATCGGATATAAATCAGTTCTTGTAAAATAGGTCAGCGCCCATTTATTGAGTTTTTTCTCATCCGATTTTATAAATCCTTTCCAAACATGAAAGGCAAAACTCAGCGGTGTTAAGGTATCACTTAATTGATGACGCATTACATTTTGCTCCCCTAAGTACCCCACCCCTAAACGCATATTTTTCCAAGCCGGAATTAATTTAGTGATATCAAGGGTTGGCCGCAAATAGCTGCCCTTGTCGAACGAGTTGGCAACACTTGTTAAACTGGTATTTTGTTGAATGCGCCAGCCTTTAAATTCACCGAAATATTCTAATTGTTGTCGCCAGCCATTAAAACCATCGCTTCGGTGATAATTTAAAACATCTGCTACCATGCGATTATTAGCTTTTCCGGTAAGTTTTAATCCGGCATGTATTATCTGCTCATCAGCTGCAATCGCATCATTGGTAAGGCTCCAATCACGTTTAAACTCTACATTTCTGATACGTTCAATTGGTTTAAACCTACTTTGGGTCATTTCATAGTCAAATTGGGTAGAAAGCTGCATAGATTTACCCCACCATTTAATTGGTTGTTGCTCCCGATTTAATTGCAATTTAACTGCCAAGCCATTATCATTGCCTTTATCTTTTTTTGAAAACAAATTGACGTCGTATTTACTAACTGCTACTTCGGCCTTGAAGCGGGTTCTATCATCAATTTTGTATTCAGTGGTTACGGTGGCCATTTGTAACTTTTTGGGCGTAACCAACAATTGAACCGGTGCCCAATCGCCTTGCTTTACATTATTGGCATCGGGTGCTACCCATTGAAATACTTTACCATTGGTTGCATTAACCAATTGCGTGTAATTACCCTTGCCAGGGCCCAAATACGTGAATCCTAAACTATATAAAAGCTGTCCGGGCGTATTATCAAAAACAAAAATAGAATCATGCATATTCCCATTATATAGCGTATCTATCTTCCGATATAAGATTTTGCCGCTCGAAAAAGTATCTCGCGTTACCCCTACATAATAGGCCGTATCAATGCCGTCACCCACCTGCGATAAAAACTGTTTTTGATCAGCATCAAGCGACTGATTAATGGATGAATTTCGAGCATCTTGGTTTGAAAAAGCACCTACACTTACCACCCATTTTTTACCAATGGCCATTTCATTGTTTACGTAGATATTGGAATTGAGAAAATTGCGATCGGCATATTCAAATTCAACCTGAATACGCTTATCCTTCGTAATCATTCGTTTAGGCGTAAACGTTAGTTCGGCCGTATTATAGTTAATCACATAATCTTGATCTTCGCCGCGCACTAACAATTCGCCATCCATAAAGATGCGTTCAGTACCGGCTAAAATGGTAAAAAACAGTTCATTATTGGCGCCTTGCAATCTATATGGCCCTTGATTGCCTTCAACCGGTGTTAGTATATTTCGATTGAATTTGCCTTTAGCCACTGAACCACTGAATAATAGCGAATTCTGAATATTCTTACCAATTCGGTTTTCGGTGACAAACGACATCCCCTGTAAACGCTTATAAAAATTCAAGAAATAATTTCGGCTTTGCCGGATATCGATATCGCCAAAATTGAGCTGCCAGGTTCTTTTTTTAACCTGCAAAAAAATGCGGTCGAAGTCCCGCAAATCTTGCGTATTGCCATCCGGCTGGATGGGGATATTATTATCGGTTACCGCGGCCGTTAATTCTAAACTATCCCCAATAAAACCGCTGATTTGCAAATTTAAATTTGAGTTTACAACTGCATCTTGACTGTTACCAAACGAAATACCACGACCAATACTTCCATTATAATTGATATTTCCAAAATCCAATAATCCGGTTTGCTGGCGCGATGAATTTTTAATTTTCACCGGTTTACTTAGTAAGAAATTGTTTCTTACGTCTTCAAAATTTATATGTTGTTTTTTGTTATTTAAACGATACGGAAAAACGCGATAGCTTACCCAAACTGAATCTGAGGAAGGTTTTGCCAACCAAGTAAGAGTTGCTGAAACCGGATCTAAAATATACTGCTCTTTGCCAACTCCGGTAATACTAAAGGTATTGGGGAAGATACTTAAGGTATCTAATAAAAGGATGTTTTTTTGCGTAGTTATGTAGCCGGCACGTAAATTACTATTACTCACCGGTTGTTGGGCAATGGCCCATTGGGTAAAAAATACCGCAACTAAAAAACTAT
>JBJOQA010000435.1:0-4092 GCA_046050225.1 Bacteroidota bacterium
GCCAAATGATAGCTCATTAATTCAATTCGAGGCGCATTGTTGCACCAATCAATAAACTGAATGGCTTCCTCTTCTGCAACCGGCAACAATAACTTTAAGCGACAGGCAGTGTAATAATAACGCCAATCATCTTTAAAATTATCAGCGGTAGCATTTAAAGCAATTATCGGCTGAACTTGTTCTAATAATGGATACGCTAAGCCATATTCTTGTTGAATAAAATGTTGTTTGGCTTCCTTCAATTTTTTCTCCGGATCGGATAATACATATCCATTTTGAGCGGTTACCGTTATTGCCATTAAACAAACAAAAACAAGTAAACCTATTGACTTTTTAATCATGATAATACATTCAAACTTTTCAGGTAGTAAAAGTACTTATTACACCCCTGATGCAAACAGCGTTCCAATCAGATTGTGAATAAGTGGATAACTAATCAAAGCATTGCGAATGTAATGCGGGCGCGGTGCAAAGAATCGTTAAAACTATTTTTGCGGCATTTTTAAAAATTGACACATTATTGTTCTAGTGGGTTCAATGCAATATTGTTATTTTGCAAATCAAAATTAAACAAATGAAAAAACTGTTTTCAACCAAGTACACACCGGGCGCTTTTAATGCAGCCTTATTTTTATTTCGGGTGGTAATTGGTTTACTCATGATGAGCCATGGTTATCATAAACTAACCCATTTTTCTGAAATGCAGGACAAGTTCATGAACTTTTTAGGAATGGGTGGCACATTGTCTTTAGCGTTAGTGGTTTTTGCTGAGTTCTTTTGCGCCTTATTTATCATACTTGGTTTATTTACCAGATTATCTACTATTCCGTTAATTATTTGCATGGCGGTAGCATTTTTTAAAGCACATCATGCAGAATTAAAGGATGGCGAACTTTCTTTATTTTTCTTGGCGGGATTTGTTTTAATAGCCTTGGTGGGGCCGGGCAAAATTAGCGTGGATGGATTTTCAGGTAAATAAATACAAACTATTTCTTTTTTTGTGCAGATTCGCAAGAAACCGTCTTTACATCGCGTTTTTTATGAAGATTAAATTGGCAGGCTAAATCATTCAAATATGGAATTAAGCATATTAGCGCAATATACCGATAAAACAATTCCATTATTTGAATCGGAAGATTGTCAAACTTTACTACAAATTTATGAAGACTATTATCCAAAGGTTGGCTTTTTGGAACCTTGGGTTGCCTATTTAATAATTCAAGAAAATAAGGTGGTAGGCACTTGTAGTTTTGTTAGTCCACCAAAGGATAATCAGGTTGAAATTGCCTATTGGACATTTAAAGAGTTTGAAGGACAAGGCATTGCAAGTTTTGCTTGCAAAGAACTCATAAAAATTGCTCAAAACACCGCACCAACAATTACTATTATAGCTAAAACAGCGCCGGAACATAATGCATCAACAAAAATTTTGCAGCACAATCAATTTAGTTTTACCGATACGGTTCAAGATGATGAAATTGGCGATGCTTGGCTGTGGACTTTAATGCCTGCCGAAAAGTAACCTAATCAAGCAATAAAAAAACGCACACTCCCTTAAACCAGTTTATACCAAATACGAAGCATCAATATTACTCAGAATAATCGTTCCCGTTTACAACACAATAAATATGTTTACATCTACAACTACCATCCGCATTCACTACGCATTAACCGACCAAATGGGCGTAGTGTATCATGGTCATTACGCACAGTTTTATGAAATTGGTCGATCTGAAGCGATACGTCAGCTAGGATTTACTTATAAGGATATAGAAGCCATGGGCATCATCATGCCGGTTATTGATTTGCATAGTAAATTTCTTCGACCGGCTAAATATGATGATTTAATTACTGTAAAAACAATGCTGAAAGAAATGCCGTTACACCACAAAATTGTATTTCATCATGAGGTATATAATGAACAAGGCGACTTACTCAACACCGGAGAAATCGCCTTGTACTTTATGGAAGCGGCAACGATGAAACGTGCCATGGCTCCCGAAAAACTTAGAAACAGTATAATGCCTTATTTTGATCAAACAGAAAATTAAACCCGATAGTAGTCACCCTTCCAATTTTTAATGGATTGTTTAATCTGCTTAGGTGAAAGTTTTTCTGTTTCTGCTTTTGAACAGAGTGCTATAAACTCATCATCACCTGCAAAACGCAATGCTATAATTTGACCCATTCGTAAGCCAATAGGCAATGTTTTACCGGTTGCAACATAATGCCTAAAATTTTGCTCTGCTCTTATGGCACGATCTTGTGCTTTTAAGGCAAATAAACGTGCATAAAAAGAACCAACAATTAAGGCAACAAATAACAAGGTTACCAAAGTTGCAGCATAAAATGCTGTGCCATCGCTGGCAGATTTTACGATATTTATGATAGAACCGATTAAGCCCACTAAAAGTAACGGCATTAAAACAAAGTGAAACATTGGTACTAAGCGGGAGTGATTACTAAAATTTTGTTCTTTCATGTTTGATTTATTTAAGTTGATCTAAAAATTTCCAAATTTTTTCTCTAATTGAACCAGCTCCGCCATTAAAGTTATTAATGATGATGGCAAAGCAAAATTCTTTACCGGTTTCATTTTTTATATAACCGCAATAAGAGCGCACCCCGCTAATATAGCCATCTTTCATATGAATGCCGTTTACAATAGGCAATGCTTGATAAAATGCAGGAAACCAAGATTGTAATTTAGCCCAGCGTAAAGCTTGTACCAAACTCTGTGCTGTAACCCTATTCGCCGGACTTAAACCACTTCCATCCGCGATAGCAATAGCCAAAGGATCTATTCCTACTTTTTTATAAAACCCTTGTAAAGCATTGATTCCCGACTCTGTATCAGCATTACCCGAAGTTTTTTTTGCAATAGCGCGCAAAAATATTTCGCCGTACAAATTGATACTCTTCTTCAAAAACCAATAATTCAAGCTATCTATAGTGGGCGACTGAATGGTAATTAAACGTTGTAATGGCTGATTAGATTTTAATTGCTGCCCCTGCAAAACATCATAAGGAATATTTGAAAATTGAATTCCCTGCTGTTTCGCATAATTATAAAATCCATCTTGAAATACTTGATAAGGATCCGGAATTGCTCCGGAAATCTCCATAGTTTTTGAAATTGGAATAGTACCTCGAATTACCCCATTTTTTGAGCCGGGCGCTAAATATACATACGACTCATCCCCGGTTTCGGGGGCGGCGGTTCGCAATTCATTTTCCAATTTCACCTTAGTTAACGTGGGTTTAATAGTGCCCAATTTCACTGATCCACCAATGTTTGATTCAGGTATCAATTGAATATCAAATTGATTTTCGCGCCAATTAAAACCATAATCACCTGCACCGTAATAATTTCCCATATCCTCCCATGTCCACCCGCCCGGAAGCGGATTGCTCGTATAGTTGGGACGATAAAAAACCAATCCACCGGTTACCTGATTCACTCCCGCCTTTTTTAATGCCGCTATAATTTGGTTATAAATAGCAAATTCGGAAGTTGTTTTCCATCTCCAGCTACCCAAACTTGGATCGCCTGCTGATTGAATGAAAAGACTACCTTTTAAAACCCCATTGGCAATTTGTCCTGAATATGCAATTTGCGTTTCAAATTGAAATGTTGACCCCAACAATGCAAAACTAGTAATACTCGTTAAAACCTTTTGACAACTTGCAGGCGCTAAACCTGCATTTGACAAATTTGAAAACAGTACTTCACCGGATGCCTGATCTACCACATAACAACCAATAAGAGCATGCGCACATTGTGTATCAGTTTGCAGCTTATTAAATGCTACTGCCAATTTGGATGGCAAGTTTTGTGCTTGCGAACAAAAAGGATAACAAAACAGTAATAGTGAAATGAAAAGCTTCTTCATGTGTTTAAATAGGTGTCAAATGTAAAAGATTTAACTTTGCACCAAACTAATTCTGAAATATAAAAAGTTGCACCCTGCGTGCATCCGATAAAAATATGGGATATACAGTAGCCAGCATCATCACCATTGGAGATGAATTATTAATCGGTCAGGTTATCGATACCAATAGTGCTTGGATGGCACAAGAATTAAATAAAGC
>JBJOQA010000436.1:0-7734 GCA_046050225.1 Bacteroidota bacterium
TTGAAAGCAGATTTGCAAAAAATGAATTAATGATTGCACAATATGGTGGTGATGTAAGATCTGCCGAATCGGTTGATTTACTCAGTAACGACCCCCATGCCCTAGAGAAATTTGTGAAAGATAGAAATGTAAATCATTATAAAAAGAAACAAGTAATCTATACAGAGGGCAATCATCCTGCTCGCTTATTTTATATCGAAAAGGGGAAAGTAAAAACTTTTAAAACGAATGCCGACGGCAAGGATTTTACGGTGAATTTGTATAGTGAGGGTGATTTTGTTGGGTATATAGCTTTATTAGAACAAACGGTTTATAAAGAAACAGCAGAGGCAATTGATGATACCGAACTGGCCATCATTCCACGCGAAGAATTTGAAGCTTTGATGAATGCCAATAAAGATGTTGCACAGCAATTTATTAGAATGTTGGCAAAAAATGTAAGTGAAAAGGAAGAGCAATTGTTAGGCCTAGCTTATAATTCTTTACGTAAAAGAGTGGCTGATGCATTAATAACCTTAGAACAAAAATATAAAAAGGAGGGAGAAGAGAAGTTTTCTATTCACATCTCCAGAGAAGATTTGGCCAATATTGCCGGAACGGCAACTGAAAGCCTAATTCGAACCTTAAGTGATTTTAAAAGCGAGAAATTGATAGAAATTAAGGAAGGAAATATTGTTATTCTTAACGAAAAGAAATTGGCAGCCATGTTAAATTAAAACATGGTTATTGAATTGCCGCTGATAAATATTTATTGAAATCATGTTTTACGGAGGTGAAATTTCTTTCGAGATACATGATTTCATTTCTTAGTTTTTGCTGACGTCGAATTAATTTTTCACTTGGATTTTCATTTGCTTGAATGGTGTCATTTATTTGCGATTGGTGGTGTTTAACATCTCTGGTAATTTCATCTATAAATTCATCTTTTAAAATAAATCTATTTTGAAAATGCTCTGCTTGAGCTAGTAACTCTTTGTCGGAGCTCATATCTAACACTTCGCTTAAACGTGTTTTTAAAGCACTATTTTCCAGCTTGAAAAATTCAAGTAAGCGCGCCCACCCCATACATTCATAATGTAGCTGAGCAGCAAGTTTGGAAGTTGCTACTTTTTTACCGCTATTGTTATATAAATGATTCATCATATTTTTTAATATGGGTTGCATTTTCTAAGGTTTAGGACAACAAATCACCTCGTGTGAAACAATATTTTCTTTCGGACTGAGATAGGGTATTCCTAACCCAAGACCACGAACAATTAATAAACAAGCTGTGAGTGAAAGAAAAACCGGATAAGCTTTTCTTATTTTAGATCGAATTTGAAAAGAGATGAAATTTCCAAAATAAATCACGCCCCACATCATTGGCAATGTACCTGCACCAAAAAAAGCCATAAATAACATACTATCTAAAATATCTCCTGTAGCTAAAGCTCCGGCCATGGCCATATATACTAAGCCGCAGGGGAGAAGGCCGTTTAGCATGCCTGTAAATAATAAAGAGTGAAGGTTGTTTTGCTGAAAAAAGCGCGCCAAGGTGTTACGTACCAAGTCAAAATACTTATTCAAAAAGCTTGGTCCGTGTTTGCCCATTAAGCCCGGTGCGAGTACCAAAAATAAAATTACCAAACCCGCCAAAATCGACAACCATTGCTGATAGCCCGCAATAGATACCGTTTTGCCAATCATGCCAAAAATGATCCCCATTATTGAATAAGTAATAACTCTTCCTAAGTTATAAATGGCAGCACCGGCAAATTTATAAACAGATGACTCTCCGGAGATAGGTAGTGATAAAGCCAAAGGCCCACACATGCCAATGCAGTGCAGGCTCCCCAATAAACCCATTCCAAAAGCGGCGCCAAATAACTGTTCCATACTAGGTAGCTTTCTTATTGTGATGTTCTAATTGTTGCAAGTGTAAAAGAAACATAAGTGATGTAAAACCAAATATTGCTCCATACACAAGTGAGATATAATTGTCTGTTCTTAATAGGAAAAAGGCTACTAATAATAGCCCACCTATCAGCATGGTAAAAGCCCCAATTTTTTCTTTAAAAAAACTTAGAATAAAACCAATTGCTGCAACTGTCAAAAATGGAAGAAATGGAATTAAATCGAATCCTTTGCCTTTAACTATATCCGGAATACCTTCTCCAATAATATACAGTAAAGCAAAAAGCGTAACTACAGTGCCTACCATCTGACCTATCGTGCGATAAGGATGATGCGCTAATTTCTTTTCTTCTTGATGCTTCTTGGTGCTCATAGAAATATTTTTTCTTCGTGATAATACTTCTTGCCTTCAACCATCCATGTAATTTGTAATGCGTACATTCCTTTTAGTTGCTTATTGGGTTTAAGCGTAAAACTATTTGTGCTTGTTTTAAAGGCAGATTTAAAATCTTTTGTTTCATCTGCTGCAAAATATAAAACCGCATCACCTTCAATTGTTTTACCATTAAAGTCACCAGGAAAATCGATGGTAACAGTATTGTTTTCTGCCTTGCAACTCAATTTGCCTTGCAATTTGTCGGTTCGATCTAAATCATCAATACGATCTTGATACTTCAATTCCTTTGCATAATAGTCACCGGCAACCAAGTCAATTTTCTCTTGCGATGATTTAAAAATCATCACGGCGATACCCACTACAAAAGTGAGGTAAGCAAAAAGTAATTTATATCCCCAGTTCATATACGAGTTTTTTAATTGTAAACCTCCGGACCGATGAAGGAGGTTTTAATGGTTTTAATCTTTTCTTTATTTACATATATCCCTAATTCAATTTGCGTTTTCCAGCCCTTCAGTTGGTTTTGATTGAGCTTTACAAAGAATTGAAGGTTACTATATGATTCTTTTTTTACTACTTGTAAGCTGCTGCCAACCAAGTTTATTTCTCCTTTTATGTTTTCTAAACGCACTTCAAACGGAATATCTTCATGTGTTTTGTTCACCAGTTTCAAATTGAACAAATTCGATACGCGTCCATCAGGCAATGCCGTAAACGTCATACCAGACGTATGTAGTAATCTAACATCCAAATCTGTGCGCGAAATAATCAATACCGATAAAACACATAATAATAGGGTTAGTACCGCTGTGTATGCCTTCAATCGTGGTGTGAAGGTTAAGCGCACACCATTTTTGATGCTATTATCCGATGCATATCTTACCAATCCAATTGGTTTGTGAATGCTGGTCATGATCTCATCACAAGCATCTATGCAGGCTGTACAGTTTACACATTCTAATTGGGTACCGTTTCTAATATCAATTCCGGTTGGGCACACACGCACACATGCACTGCAATCAATACAATCGCCAACAGTAGCGGGTACAAATTTTGCGGCTATATCCTTGCAGCCGCCGTCTCCTTTGCAATCGGTACAGGTGCAATCATCGTCCTTTGGTTCATTTACAACTGCATCTTTTGCTTTTTTACCTGCTTTACCTCTTGGTTCACCGCGTTTGTGATCATAGGCAACTACGATTGAGTTTTTGTCTAATAGTACACCTTGCAATCGTCCATACGGACAAACCACGATACAGGCTTGTTCTCTAAACCACCAATACACAAAAAAGAATACGGTAGTAAATACTAGTAAGGAAACCAAAGTGCCTACATGTGTAGCAGGGTGGGTGATGTATCCTAACAAAACATCCATGCTAATCAAGTAGGCAAGAAAAAAATTGGCAATGATAAAAGAAAGAGAAAAGAATGCAACAAACTTGGTTACTCTTTTTCTAATCTTTTCGGCATTCCAAGGCATTGATTTTAATTGACGTTGTTTTGCGGTGTCGCCATCAATCCAATATTCGATTTTTCTGAAAACCATTTCCATGAAAACCGTTTGTGGACAGGCCCAACCGCAAAACAATCGTCCAAATGCCACCGTAAAAACGATGACGAATACAATAAACGTGATCATTGCTATGCCAAAGATGAAAAAATCTTGCGGCCAGAAGATCAGTCCAAAAATGATGAACTTTCGTTCAAGCACATTAATCATTAACAGCGGTTCGCCGTTGTATTTAAGAAAGGGCAACGTAAAGAAAACGATTAAATAAAAGATGCTAAAGAGCGTTCTTCGATTATATAATTTTCCTTTGGGCTTCTTGGGAAAAATATAATTTCTTTTTCCTTCCTTTGAAATCGTTGCTACAGAATCTCTAAAACTTTCTTGGTTTAAATCTGTTGATGTGCTTGCGAGTGAGTTCATGATATTCGAATTTATTTTTTGGCGTCAACCGTGGGCTTGACTGCCGTTGAATCTGTTGTTGTTCCGGCCTTGGTTGAATCAGTAGCTGCTGCCGGCGCTGCTGCTGCCTCGGTAAATAAATCTCCTTGTGGCGCTTTACCATTTGGAGGATTGGTTCCTTTCAGTGTTTTTACATAACTGGCAATAAAGCTTAACTCTTTTGGAGAATAATCTTTTGCCCATGATTGCATTCCTTTGTCTTGGTAACCAACTTTCAATGAATTATAAATGTCATTCAAAGAGCCCTTGTGAATCCAATAATCATCCGTTAAGTTTGGACCTGCACCACCTTCGCCTAATTTGCCATGGCAAGGCCAACATTTTGATTCATATATTTCTTTACCTTTTGCAATGCCTGCATTATCAGCCATTGGAACATTTTTTTCATCAATGCGATCTTTGTTATTGGCTTCAAAAACCTCTTTTTCAATTTTTGCTTTTTCCATTTCGGCCATATACTCTTGTGCGGGATTTTTACCATCGCCGGTGATATGGAATAGAATAATATAAACAAAGGCAACAACTATAGTGATATAGAAACCATATTTCCACCATGGTGGTAATGCATTGTCTAATTCATGAATGCCATCGTAATCATGATCTAACAATACATCCGCTTCTTTTTCAATTGGGGTAGCTTTAGTAAATACTTTTTTATCCAAATTATCCCACCAAGTGCCTAATGCACCTTTTTCGCCGGGAGCTAGTACTTTCTTCGGACGTAAGTCAGAAAATACTTTTTTAATCATAAAGGCTAGGTATAGGATGGCTAATATTTCAATGCCAATTACAATTGCAAAGGCATAAAAAGTATTGGCAGATAAGCCGCCATAATTAGCAGTTGCTGCAGGAGTCGCTGCAGTTGCTTGACCAAAAGAAGCGGTTGATAAAAGTGAAAAAGCAACTAATAAAATAACAGTAGCTACTTTTTGTGCTTCCTTTTGTTTTTCCCAAGCTAAGCGACTTACGGCGATAAGGGCTTGGCCCATTCCCCAAGTAACAAAAGCTAGAATTACCGCACTAACAATTAATAAAATAGCTAAAAGATTGTTGCCGGGTTCAGCTGCTTTTTCAGCACCGGCTGCAGCCGTGTCTTGTGCAAATGCACTTCCTGCAACAAACAGGGTAACAGCACCGGTGATTAATTTTTTTCCAAATGAATGATTGGTATACATACAGGTTAAATTATTTTGAGTGAAGGGATACTTCTTCTGTTTCCAGCGGAAGGTTTGAAATTTCTTGTACCCTCTCTTTGCGCATCTTACTAACCATAATCAGCAACACAACAAAGAAGAGAAAGAAGATGATGAGCGAAATAATCGGATAGACATTTGCGTCATGCATCGTTTCTGCATATTGTTTAATGAATTTGAACATGGTTATCTATTAAGTGGTGTGTTAGTTGATTTACTAATGTCTTTACCTAAATGTTGTAAGTACGCAATCAATGCAATGATTTCTTTGTTTGGAGCAACCTTGATGTTTTCTGTTGCCAAATTCGCAGAAATTTCTTGCGCTTGTTTCATTAAGTCTTGATTGGCTTGTGCTGCATAGCCTTTTTCATATGGAACGCCAAGCGTAATCATTGCATTAATTTTTGCAGCGGTATTGGTGGTGTCTAAATCCTGTTCAAGTAAAATTGGATAAGGTGGCATCACCGAACCTTCACTCATTGATTGTGGTTCGCGCATATGGCGGAAATGCCAGCCATCTGATTTTTTAAGATTACCAACACCTTCTCTGGCTAAATCCGGACCTGTACGTTTACTACCCCACTGGAATGGATGGTCGTAAACAAATTCACCTGCCTTAGAGTATTCGCCATAACGTTCTGTTTCACTTCTAAACGGACGCACCATTTGAGAGTGACATACATAACATCCTTCACGGATATAAATATCGCGGCCTTGTAACTCAAGCGGAGAATAAGGTTTAACCGAAGTAATGGTTGGGATGTTTTCCTTAATCAAGAAAGTTGGAATTAATTCAACTGCACCACCAATTAAAATCACAACCAAACTTAACACCAACATTTGAACCGGTTTTCTTTCAATAACACGGTGCCAGTGTTCGCCTGCATGTGCATGATGCTCTTTTTGTAGAGCAGGAGCTTCTGCTGCTTCATCAGCAACTAATTTACCGGCAAACATGGTTTTGGCTAAGTTGTAAACCATGATGATGGCGCCTATTAGGTATAAAGTACCACCTAAAGAACGCATCATGTAGAATGGTTTCAAATACGTAACAGTTTCTAAGAAGCTATATTTCAATTGACCTGCTTCGGTAAATTGTTTCCACATTGAACTTTGGGTAAATCCTGCCCAATACATCGGAACCGCCCAGAAAATAATACCCAATGTACCTAACCAGAAGTGATTGTTAGCTAACTTACGAGAGTATAACTCTGTTTTAAATATTCTTGGAATCAACCAGTACAATACACCAAAGGTGAGCATACCGTTCCAACCTAAAGCTCCAACATGCACGTGTGCAACAACCCAATCGGTAAAATGCGCAACGGCGTTTACATTTTTTAAGGATAGCATCGGGCCTTCAAATGTGGCCATACCGTAAGAGGTTACGGCAACTACCAAGAATTTTAAAATAACGTCATCTCTTACACGATCCCATGCACCTCTTAAGGTTAATAAACCATTAATCATACCACCCCAACTTGGGAAGATTAGCATAAAGGAGAAAACTACACCTAAAGATTGTGCCCAGTTAGGCAAAGCTGTATAAAGCAAATGGTGCGGACCTGCCCAGATATATAAGAAAATTAAAGCCCAAAAGTGTATAATCGATAAACGGTAAGAGTAAACCGGACGATTTGCAGCTTTTGGCATAAAGTAGTACATCAAACCTAAGTAAGGCGTAGTAAGGAAGAATGCAACCGCATTATGACCATACCACCACTGAACTAATGCATCTTGCACACCGGCATACCAACTGTAACTTTTAAACAATGTAACCGGCATTTCAAACGAGTTAACAATGTGCAAAACTGCAACCGTTACGAAGGTTGCAATGTAGAACCAAATGGCTACGTACAAATGCTTTTCTCTTCTTTTAATGATGGTACCAAACATGTTAATACCAAATACTACCCAAACTAGCGCAATGGCAATATCAATTGGCCATTCTAATTCGGCATATTCTTTACCCGAAGTAATTCCCATCGGTAAGGTGATTGCTGCCGCAACAATAATCAGTTGCCATCCCCAGAAATGAATCTGGCTAAGCACGTCACTGAACATTCTCGCTTTACAAAGCCTTTGTAAAGAATAATACACCCCCATAAACAAACCATTACCCACAAATGCAAAAATCACCGCATTCGTGTGCAAGGGACGGAGACGGCCAAATGAGCCATACTGGGTAATGTTAAGGGTGTTTGGAAAAATTAATTGTAAGGATACAATCAATCCAACCAACAAGCCAACCACGCAGAAAACGATGGTGGCAATAGCAAAGT
>JBJOQA010000437.1:0-3880 GCA_046050225.1 Bacteroidota bacterium
GAATATGCTTTTTTAGCGCATACACATCGCTATAACGTATATGGCGCTCGTCGGGGCGGGGGTGAACGGTAATGCCATCTGAACCAAAACGTTCAATATCCAAAGCTGCTTTTAATACATCAGGATTGTTGCCGCCTCTACTATTACGCAATGTGGCAATTTTGTTGATATTAACAGATAGTTTGGTCATTAGAAAAAAAATTTTAGGAAATGCAAAGTTAACTAATTGCTGAAATGCATCCACTTTACCGGAAATAATGTAAATGATATACTTACGTTTGTTCGTTTTCATCACCCTTCGTACATTGCGACTTCTTCTAAAAACTATTGCTATATGTCGCAAACACCGGTACGTAAATACGACCCCATTAAATACAAAACGCCTACTGGAACAACCTTGAATTGCAAAGGGTGGGTACAAGAGGCTGCTTTAAGAATGTTATTAAATAATTTGGATCCTGAAGTGGCCGAACGTCCTGATGACTTAATTGTTTATGGGGGACGCGGAAAAGCAGCACGCAGTTTTGAGGCATTAGATCAAATCATTGCAGCACTTAAAGTGTTGGAAAATGATGAAAGTTTATTGATTCAATCAGGTAAGCCGGTTGGGATGTTAAAAACACATCCGGATGCTCCTCGGGTTTTACTAAGCAATAGTCAATTGGTGCCTAATTGGGCCAATTGGAAGCATTTTACCGAATTAGAGCAAAAAGGATTGATTATGTATGGCCAAATGACGGCCGGTTCATGGATTTATATTGGATCGCAAGGTATTGTTCAAGGTACTTATGAAACTTATGCCGCCGCTGCCGATAAGCATTTTGGCGGAACGCTTCGCGGCACCTTAAATGTAACGGCCGGTTTGGGCGGTATGGGTGGGGCTCAGCCTTTGGCAATAACCATGAATGAGGGTGTAGCGTTAATTGCTGAGGTAGAAGAATGGCGTATTGATAAGCGTATTGAAACGCGCTACCTCGATGAAAAATTTACAGATATAGATGCAGCCATAGATGCTGCGCTTCAATATAAAGCAGCAGGAAGGGGAATTAGTATTGGGGTTTTGTGTAATGCCGTTCGTTTATTGCAACGCCTCATCGAAAGAAAGGTAGTACCGGATACATTGACAGATCAAACAAGTGCCCACGACCCTTTAATAGGTTATGTGCCTCATTTGCTATCCAATGAAGCTGCTAATGCTTTACGCGAAAAAGATCCGCAGCAATATATCGAGCAAAGTTATGAAAGCATGAAATTGCATGTGGAACTCATGCTCCAACTGCAACAAATGGGCGCTATTACCTTTGATTATGGTAACAACATTCGTGCACGTGCACAAGAGAGAGGGGTGACCAATGCATTTGACTTTCCCGGATTTGTACCGGCCTATATCCGTCCGCTTTTTTGTGAAGGTAAGGGGCCTTTTAGATGGGCCGCACTTAGTGGCGATCCTGAAGATATTGCTGTAACCGATGAAGTAATTATGAATATGTTTCCTGAAAATAAAGGGATGATCCGTTGGATGAAAATGGCAAAAGAGCGAATTGCCTTTCAGGGATTGCCGGCAAGAATTTGTTGGTTAGGACAAGGCGAACGTGAAAAGGCCGGACAGGCGTTTAATGAATTGGTGCGAACCGGTAAAGTTAAAGCGCCGATTGTTATAGGCAGAGACCATTTGGATACCGGATCGGTTGCTAGTCCTAATAGAGAAACAGAAGCTATGTTGGACGGGTCCGATGCTATCGCAGATTGGCCAATCTTGAATGCATTGGTTAATACGGCAGGAGGTGCGAGTTGGGTTAGTTTACATCACGGCGGTGGTGTAGGGATGGGCTTTTCCATCCATTCTGGTATGGTGATAGTTGCAGATGGTACACCCGAGGCAGCGGCTCGATTAGCCAAAGTATTAAGAAACGACCCCGGAATGGGCGTAATTCGACATGCAGATGCTGGTTATGAAATTGCAAAGAACACTGCCGAGAAGCATGATTTAGATTTTAAAACAAGAATATAACTACCCAAAAGCGACCTTAACCGGTCGCTTTTTTATTGCAATGTATTCTGAAATAGATATTAATAAAATATGTAATCAATTGTTAATTTAATTTCTACATGAGATGTTATTTGTTAATATGTTAAAGAATGTCGTTTTGCCTACTATTTACCTGTAAATATTGCTTTTTAAGCGGTAGTTCAATGAATTTAATGTCAAACTTTAACTACTTTCGCTGCTTATTTTACAAAACTAAGTCATGAGATCAAAATTTTTTTTATTGGCAATCCTGCTAATGGGGGTGCAGTTTGTCAATGCGCAAAATCCAGTTCAAATCGATAAGAACTTTAAAAGCAGTCGTATTTCGGTTGTTAAACAATCCGCTAATAATAATAGTCAGAGTTTAAACGGAACTCCGGTACGACGAGAGCGATGTGGATTTGCGGCTTATATGCAAAAAGCAAAAGCAAATGGTTTTGATGAGGTTGCATTTGAAACGCAGTTAAAAAATTATGTGCAGCAAAGATTAGCCGGCGGCAGAACTGCGTTTACCGGAATCGTTACAATTCCTGTTATTTTTCACGTAGTTTATCGAACGGGCGATGCGCTTTCTACAACCTCAGCCAATTTATCGGCTGTAATGTTTCAGGCCCAAATTGATCAAATGAATGCAGATTATAGCAATGCATCCGGTTCAACTTATGGGGTTGCAACAGATGTGCGTCTTCGTTTTTGTTTGGCCTTGGTTGATACCATGGGAAGAACTTTGGCAGAACCGGGTATTGATCGCATTAATGGTTCAACACGCGGTTGGAGTAATACCAACACTATGTCAGAAGGTACATTAATGTCGTATTTAGATGCTACGGTAAAACCTGCTAGTATTTGGGATCCTTATAGCTATTTTAATGTTTGGACTGCCTCAATGAATACAAGTGGGTTGTTGGGTTATTCCACTTTTCCATCTTTTAGTACCTTACAAGGTTTGGATAATGGCGAAACATCCGGTACTGCCGGTTGTGTAATTGCATGGCAAAGTGTAGGTAGTGTAGATGTACCGGGTAATGATGCCTCTTATGGCCTTGGAAGAACGCTAACGCATGAAGCAGGTCACTTCTTTGGCCTTCGTCATATTTGGGGTGATGCTGCTTGTGGAGAGGATTATTGTGGCGATACACCTCCCCAAGATGATGCAACATCCGGATGTCCAACAACAGGTACTTTAAACAATTGTACCCCTTCAGGACCTAAAATGTTTGAAAATTACATGGATTATACCGATGACGCGTGTGTAAATACCTTTACGGCAAATCAAGCTACCAGAATTCAAGCCGCAATGGATAATAGTCCAAGACGTTTTACTTTGATGGCATCAAAAGCTTGTCAGGCACGTGCAGGAAATGCCATCCAATTTGGAACTGCCGTAACCTATGCTACCACAGAAACAGGTGCGGCCGGATCTTGTCCAAATACAAGATCATATAGTTTCAAAATTTATGTTTCAAATGCAGCCACCGGTGCTGCAACGGTTACATTTAGTCCTTCAGGTACTGCGGGATTAAATGCAGATTATAGTATTTCTCCTGCATCGGTTACTTATACAGCGGGTGAAACAGCTTCTAAAACCATTACAATTACGGTAAATGATGATCAGGTTGTTGAACCTTCTGAAACCATTATTATTGGTTATACCATCAGTGGCTCAGGTGTTGTAGCAGGACCGGATAAACAAACAGTTTCTCTAACTATTGTTGATGATGATATTGCAAATACTGCTGTTAACAATGTAACACCTTTGAAAACATTATTGAATGAAACTTTTAATGCGTCTACAAATATCCCAACCGGTTGGACTACTCAAGTATTTGATGACGGTGTGGGTGGTTATAC
>JBJOQA010000438.1:0-3498 GCA_046050225.1 Bacteroidota bacterium
AAAACAACCCGATTATTGAATATTGTTCAAATATTGGCGAATTTCATCTAGCTCTTCTTTGCTGGCTTTATGGCTTCCCAAGGCTTGCAGTACTAATTGGGCAGAAGAGCCTGAAAATAAACCATCTATCATACGGTTAACAAAAAAAGTTTGCGTATGCTCCTTGGTAATGGCGGGGCGGTAAGTATGTGTTTTTTGCGAACTATTGCGCGTAACCAGCCCTTTTTCAAACATGATTTGCATTAGTTTCAAAGTAGTGGTATAGCCACTTTCTTTGGTTTTAAT
Organism: Bacteroidota bacterium; assembly: GCA_046050225.1. Classification (GTDB taxonomy): domain Bacteria; phylum Bacteroidota; class Bacteroidia; order Chitinophagales; family Chitinophagaceae; genus Ferruginibacter. The sequence continues at coordinate 286 of JBJOQA010000438.1, forward strand.
GATTTCTTCATGTACCTCTCTTACGGTTGCTTCCTGTTTGTTCCACAGTATTTGTAAGATGTCTAATTCACTCTCTGTTGGCTTATAAGTTTTCGATTCCGACATAATACGATTGTTTTCGTACGTGAAAGTATTGAAAATATTCTTAAAAAAATGTAAAAAATATAATCAGCTAAAAAAGCGGAAGATTAGTACCTAAAAAGGATAATTTAAGCCAATAGAGAAATTGAAATTTTCGTGCCTCCAAATACGATAGCGCTCATCATTAATGCTGCTACCAGGGTTGTTTGGATCGGGCACTAACTCACCTTTTGCAAAAATCTTTTTCAAACTTAAGCCCGGAAATTGCCAACCATCATTTGTCAAAATATCCGGTCTTTTAAATCGGAATCCAAAATCAAAACGTATCATGAAGTAGGTGAAATCAAGGTGAAAACCGGCTCCCGCACTAACCCCGGTTTGGCGATAAATATCTTTTAAATTTAATTTGAATTGCAAACTATCATAGCCGCCGTTTGGCGTAGTGTTTTTCATATTCCAAATATTGCCGGCATCCACAAAAAAGGTACCGCGCAGATAAATTGAATTAGGACGAATTTGTAAAATATTATAACGGTATTCTGCACTTAGTTCAATTCTGATGTCGCCGGTACGATCTGCCAATAACCTTTCATTATAGGCTGAAAGTGGCTTTGCGCCCGGACCAATACCACGAATTGGCCAACCCCTCATGCTGCTGGGGCCACCCGCAAAATATTGTTTGAAGAAGGGAAGAGAAGAATCGCCTTTACCAACCGGCATACCAAAGCCTGCAAAAGCACGCCATGCAAACGAAGATTTTTTCCAATTAATGGTATTAATATACTCCGCATCCAACTTGATGAACTGCCGCAAATCTTTTTTAATGGCACCAATGCTATTTAAATTGAGTAAGAAAAACAAGTTGCCCGATTCTTCAAAATTGGCTTTGATGCTGTATTGGCGATTAGGATGTTTCTTGTTTACAACGGTTTGCGTGATACCAATACTACTGCCCATTACCAACGCGGTATTGAAGGAGTAGCGGAGGTAGGGATTTTTTTCCAAGGTGCTGTCAAATGCGCGCGATCTGTCGTATAAATTAGAGTATTCAACATTCACCGGTTTAATGGTAAGGATACGATTTCGATGAATATTTAATTCATAGCCGTAAGAAAGACCTAAAGAAAAGAGTTTAAAAAGATCGATTCTATTGGTGTTGGCCACATTTAAACTGGTAAAAGTTTGCTCACCTGCTAATTTGCGTCCAAAATTCTTTCCGAAAGGAAATATTAAACGCGGTATACTAAATGCATTATTAAAACTAAGTTCATTTGAATTAATACGCTGCTGGGTTCCTTGTTGTGCATTTAGGTTTAACTCTATACCTGCTCGGATAGAATTGGTCATTTTAATACCCTTTTTGCCCAAATTGCGATTTTGCAAGGATACATTACCGGATAATCCCAATAGATTTCCGGCATTGGCCACACTTGCATTATTATTACTATTAGTAGAATAACTCGCTTCTAAATTTGCATCAAATCCATATTTAGGAGCCGGTACCAATTGTAAAATCATGTCTAACTTGTCGGGATGTTTGGCTACATCCGTTGGCTGAATATTAATGTTTTGCCAAGCGCCTGATTTATTAAAGCTATTGATGGTACGCGCGTAGGCATCCTGGCTATACAAGTCTCCTTTTTGAAAATAGAGATTACGTAATAAAAAATCATTCTTAAACACCCCCTTGCGGTGATGAATGATATATTGTTGAATGGTGTCTGAATAAAAATCTCTTGGATTGTATTCCTGCCCGTTGTAATCAGGATAGATAATTACTTGATTGATATAGAACTTTTTCAAGCGCATGGTATCTACACCCGGCGTTTGATCTAAATAGAGTCTTATCGTTGGATTATTGCGCTCTTTTTGTGAAGCCGCCAAGGTTAATAAGTCATCAAAAGGATTATCACCAATATTCGTTAGGGCCTGAATGGCCGTATCGCCCCGCATCTTTAAATCATCGGTGGTTATTTTATAGTATCCATGATTTCTAAAGCTGTCAATCAGTCTGCCTATTTCATTGATAATGGCAGCTTTAGTAACGGGTTTATTTCTTAAAACATAGGTATTATTGGCTGAAGTAATTGCCAGTTGTTGTAAATCGGCGTTTTTTAATCGATAGGTGAGCGAGTCAATCATAGTTGGCGGACCTATATTAACATGATAAGTAACAGTAACTTTTTGTTTTTCACCTTTAGAAGTATCCGCCGATGCCGTAACTTTTGCATGGTAATAACCAACATGAAGTAAAGAAGCTTGCATGTTCCGCGCCGATTGATTGGCATAGGCGCTATCATATCGCGTAGGCGTTTTTATGATGTTGAGCAAAAAGGCAATTTGTTTTGGGGTAACCTTCATGCTATCTTCTAATTGCTCCATCAATCTTGCCTTCATCGAATTTCTTTCCTCTCCATGAATCCGATCGTCTTCTAGTGCTATTGTATTTTTAAAAACAAAAGGTTGATTTTTTTGATATTTTTGAACAACGGTACAGGAAGAAAATAACAAGATACCCACTATTATTAGTATCCAATTATTGTTTCGATATTCTTTATTTGAATTAAAATACAAGCGATTAATCATTTTTATCCATGCTTAGCAAAACACATTCCAAATATATTCAATCTCTTCACCACAAAAAAACGCGCGATTCAGAAGCAGTTTTCATCGCCGAAGGTAATAAAGTAGTAACGGAGTTGATACAAGCCGATCAATTTTTATGTCGCGAAATTTGGGCAACCGCCCCTTGGGCAGATAGACACCAAACATCCTTAACGCCGGAATACCTGCAAAAGTTACAGATTGTTACCGATATCGAACTTGAAAAGATAAGCGCATTGCAAACACCCAATGAAGTATTGGCCATATTTGAACAGCAGCCCGGTTATGGTTTTCAGCCTGAACAGCAGCTTACATTAATGCTAGATACGATCCAAGATCCGGGTAATTTGGGTACCATTATTCGAATTGCTGACTGGTTTGGTATTAAAAATTTGGTATGTTCTATCAATACGGCTGATTGTTATAATCCTAAAGTAGTTCAAAGTACGATGGGGAGCATTGCACGGGTAAATATATTTTATACCAACTTGGAAGAATGGTTAAGGCAGCATCCACATATTGCTACTT
>JBJOQA010000439.1:0-2629 GCA_046050225.1 Bacteroidota bacterium
ATATCCCGTTTGGTTATGATACAAAATGGCTGTACTTCAACCAACAAGCTTCCTATTGGCCTTTGTTGCAAATCATCCACGCCTTTTTCAAAAGGAATAAATTGCTTTGTTTTATCAATTGTAAATGCGCCTTCGCTAAGCGGGATAATGGTCATATCTAATGAATTATTCTTTAATTTATCGCAAAACCATTTGCCGATCGGCATCCAATTTCAACAAGATAAAAATGAGTATGGTAAATGTGAGTAAAGAAGAGCCCCCATAACTTAACAATGGCAAGGTAATACCAATAACAGGTGCTAAACCAATTGTTACCGAAATATTTACGGCAATATGAAAAAACAAAATACTGGCTACCGAATAAGCATAAACCCTACTAAAGGTGCTTCGTTGTCGTTCGGCCAAAAATACAATTCGAAGTATTAAACCCAAATAAATGAGTAATAGCAACACCGAACCAACAAAGCCAAAATTTTCGCCAACTGAGGTAAAAATAAAATCGGTATGCTGTTCCGGTACAAAGTCACCTTGTGTTTGCGTGCCCTTTAAAAACCCCTTACCTAAAATGCCACCCGACCCGATAGCAATTTTTGATTGCTTCACATTATAATTCTGTTGTTCGCTTTTTTTCTGTTTAGCTTTAGCCTCTTCGGGCGACATGGTATCCACTGCATTTTTATCTGCAAATGGATTGTCGACACCCACCATACTAAATATTCGATTAGCCTGGTAAGGCTTAAATACATGTTTAAATGTAAATGGAACCGCTACGCCAACAAACAAAGAACAAAATCCCCAAATAAGCACCACCATTAATAGTAGTTGATTATTTCTTCTGATTTGTCGGCGATTGAAATATATAAACAACACCCCAATTACTGCAAACGCAATGAGCAAGGTTTTAGTAGAAAATAATAAGGAGGCAATTAACAGGGTAGCCATTGCAACACCGGCAACCAAGTAGCCGGGAGGTAATCCTTCGCGATACATCGGCAATAAAAAAGAGAAGTATACCAAAGCCAACCCGGTTTCTCCTTGCAAGATGGAAAATACGGCCGGCGTAAATGCAATTGCTGCGCCAATTAACTGCGCGCGGGGTTTGGCAAAATCAGTTTCTTGCATACTTAGAAACTTTGCCAAGGCTAAGGATGTAAAAATTTTACATAACTCAACCGGCTGCAAATTCATAAACCCCAATGGAATCCAACTTTTAGATCCTTTAATTTCTTTACCTAATACAAAGGTGAGTAAGATTAAAACAATCCCTGCCAGGTACGACAAATTGGCCATTGCCGTAAATAATTTGCTATCAGTTAGCAATATAAATATTGCAAGAACGATTGAAGCAATGAAGAAATAAAACTGTTTGCTATAATTTTTTTTATAGGCTAAAAAGCTTTCTATTACGGAATCGCTACTACGGTATTCAACCGAAAAAATGCAGATTAAACCAATAATAACTAATAAAGCATAGAGCCCTACACTCAACCAATCTACGCCCTTACCTAGTTCGGCTTTTCTTTGATACATGTTTGCGCATTATTTTTTTACCGAGTCGCGTGGTGATACTATTTTTTTAGGCCCATCGGGCAAAATCGCGTCCGTTTGAATCGTTGTTTTTTTATCTGATTTTTCTTTGTTTTTCTTTGCTTCACTCAACAAAGTTTCTTTATCTCGCTTCATCCCATCGAGGATATCTCGCTCATCATCCTCATCTAATCCCAAAGTATCCTTAATATTCTTGATATAGCCTTTTGCAAATAAGTAAGCCGAATCTTTTGCGTGACGCAAAGAATCTAATGTTCTAATTTCGGCATAAATTCTTTTAGGAATTAGGTTCAAATTAGCTAATTGATCGAGCCTCGCCAATCTTCCTTTATCAGTAATGCTGTCTTTCAAATACTTTTCAATCATTAAACCTACAATTGGTGCTGCATAGGTACCGCCAAAACGACCGCTATTTTCAACTACACACATAATGGCAATTTTGGGATTTTCGCGCGGGGCAAATCCGCAGAAGAATGCATGATTAGGTTGTTTAACACCGCGGTAGTAGTTTTCAACCGTACCGGTTTTACCGCAGATATTAATTCCGGCCACTTTAGCCCCCACACCTGTTCCATGATCAACTACCCCCCACATCCCATCATGTACTGCTTCAAAAATACTATCCGGAATCGCTAATGCCTGATGTCTTTTATTATATTCGGCCAATAGCCCAAACTTATCTCCTCCTTCTATTGAATCTACCAAATGCGGTGTTATATACCATCCGCGATTAGCGATATATGCCATCTCATTGGCTACTTGAATAGGCGTTACATCTACCTCGCCTTGGCCGATACTTACCGACCGAAAAGTACAGAAGCCCCATTTACCGGCACCATATAATTTATTATACAGCGCAGGAGTTGGAATTAAACCCGGTTTTTCGGAAGGCACATCTACGCCTAATTTTCGTCCCAAGCCAAATGCATGCATATAATTGGCCCAAACATTTAAGCTGCTATCAATATTGGGATATTTGGGGTTATTGATTACCCGCTGCATTACATTAGCGAAATAGGTATTGTCAGACAAGGTAATGGCATGGCGCAAGTCGAACGTACCCACATCTAAGCAACGCATT
>JBJOQA010000440.1:0-5328 GCA_046050225.1 Bacteroidota bacterium
TTGCAGTTTTCCGGGTTGTCGAGTACAACAGGAAGTATCGCGGCCGATAAAAACTCTAGCTTAACTATTAGTGGGTCGGTTGGAACAGTTGGAACTTTACGTTTTGCCCCGGGATATGCCACTACTGGTTTGTTGACAATTAATAGGCCGATAACTGTTGCATTAGGTTCAAATTTGTTAATAGATAATACGCCACTTTCCGGTGGATATATTAGTGGAAATGCAGCTACAGTGTTGGATATAAATGGTAATAGCCTAACAATTAATGGTCCGATCAGCGGGCCGGGTACCTTTAGCGGCTCGGCTACTTCAAACCTTACATTGGGTGGAGCCGGAATTGTGGGTACGATTAGTTTTACCTCCGGAGCGGGCATACTTAAGAATTTCACCCTCAATAACAGCGCAAAAGTTACTTTAGGAAATGCATTAGAAATTACTGCAGGAAGTAGTGTGGGTAATGAAGGTACTTTAACCGTTAACGGAACGGCGCGTTTAACTACCGGTGGATTTTTAACTATCAAATCGAACCAATACGGAACGGCGCGCATTGCACAAGGTGATGCGGGCGGAAATTATATAAGTGGAAATGTAACCGTTGAAAGATACATTGCTAGTAGTTCTAAACGTGCTTGGCGCATGTTAGGAGCTAACACTTACGGCCAAACGATTAAGCAAGCTTGGCAAGAGAATCAGCCGGCCGGCGTAAATGGAAATCCCGGATTTGGAACCATCATAACAGGAAGTAGCGCTTCCTGGGCCGCTAATGGTTTTGATTATCCATCACCGGGAAATTCTTTGCTAACCTATAACCCCGCAATTAATAATTGGTCAACCGTAGCCTCTACGAATACTGCTTGGGGTGTGGCTGGTAGCAATAAAGCTTATATGCTTTTTGTGCGTGGTGATAGAACGGCAACGCCTTTTAACGGTCCGGCATCAACGGCCACCACTTTACGTTCAACCGGTTCGATATTTCAAGGGAATCAGCCTGCAGTGAGTGTTCCAACCGCCGGACAGTTTGCAATTATTGGCAACTGCTTTGCCTCAGCCATTGATTTTACAGCCACCACAGACGCAAATATTGATGATCAATTTATGGTTTGGGATCCTAAATTGGCCGGAGCTTTCGGATTGGGCGGTTATCAAACTTTTTCTGCCAGCAATGGATGGAAGCCTATTCCGGGAGGAGGTAGTTATCCCGCAGGTATTGCCAATACTAGTATTCAATCCGGTCAGGCATTTGCCGTTTACACATCGGTAGGAGGTGGTACCATTACCATACGCGAAAATGCTAAAGTTACCGGCAGTCAAATGGTATTTAGGCCGGATGTACAATCATCCACTTTGCGTACCAATTTATATGCAATTAATGGCGCAACTTCTGAAATAGCAGATGGTAATGTGGCCGTTTTTCATCAGCAATTTAGTAATGCCGTTGATCGTAAAGATGCAACGAAATTGGGTAATTCAGGAGAGAATTTCGGCTTATTGCGTGAAGGAAAAACCCTAGCCTTAGAAGCACGTAAGCCCATTGAAAATAATGATACGCTGTTTTTTGATATGCGTAAATTAAAGGCAGGTCAGCAATATCAATTAGAATTGACAGGAGAATTGTTTAGTGGAATTACGGAAGCTTATTTAGAAGATTTATATCTGAATTTAATAACGCCTATGCAATTAAATGGAACCACCACGGTGCGTTTTACCATCAATGCTGAAGCGGCTTCGTATCGTACAGATCGTTTTAGAGTTGTATTCAAATCGCAGCAAACTTTGCCGGTTCGATTTACAACTATTTCTGCAACACGCGTAGGCGTTAATGTGCAAACGAATTGGACGGTTGCATCTGAATGGAATACGCAACATTATATCGTAGAGCGTTCTACTGATGGAAGAAGTTTTAGTGCAGTTGCTACAGTTGCTGCCACCGGAAATAATCGCAGTAGCTTAATGCAGTATAATTGGGTAGACGCCAACCCGGGCGACGGCACTTTATTTTATAGAATTCGCGCTGTTTCTTTAGATGCTTCTATTCAATTTAGTGCAATAGTTAAAGTGGCATTGCAAACTTCTATGGGAGGTTATACCGTTTATCCTAATCCTGTTACAGATAATATTATTGGATTACAACTTAAACAATTGGGTAAGGGAACCTATCAAACCAGGTTGTTAAATCAAAATGGGCAAGTATTGCACCAGCAATTAATTCAATACAATGGAGGTACTGTTGCAAATAGTATTGCTCCTAATACGCAATTGGCAGCCGGACAGTATCAATTGCAAATTATTTCGCCTGATAAAACGGTTACTTTATTGCCGGTAATGGTGCAATAAAATTCGAAAAGAACTGATTTTACCTTGAATATTTTCAAATAAATAGGGGAGAAAACCGCTTTTTTTTGTTTTTTATCCTGAATTCTATTTCTAAATGGTTGATTATTAACATTTATTGCTTCGTTTTGAACAGTATTTGCTTATCTGCTGCTGATAGAATAAATTTGCCACTCAAAAATTAATAAATCAACATTACACTATGCGTCAAATAGCATTCAGAGAGGCACTCCGCGAAGCCATGCAGGAAGAAATGCGGAGAGATTCAAGGGTGTTTTTAATGGGAGAAGAAGTAGCCGAATATAATGGCGCTTATAAAGTTAGCCAAGGAATGCTCGATGAGTTTGGTCCTGAGCGCGTTATCGATACCCCAATTGCAGAATTAGGTTTTGCGGCTATCGCCGTGGGAGCTGCACAAAATGGTTTGCGTCCAATTGTAGAGTTCATGACATGGAACTTTGCCGTTTTGCCTTTAGATCAAATATTGAATACTGCATCTAAAATGCTTGCCATGAGTGGCGGTCAAGTTGGTTGCCCAATTGTATTCCGTGGTCCAAACGGTAGCGCCGGTCAGCTAGGTGCGCAACACTCTACTGCATTTGAAGCCCTTTATGCCAATATTCCGGGCTTGAAAGTAATTTCAGTAAGTAATCCATATGATGCAAAAGGCTTATTGAAAAGCGCTATTCGCGATGACGATCCGATTGTATTCATGGAAAGTGAAGTGATGTACGGTGATAAAATGGAAGTACCTGAAGAAGAGTACTTATTACCAATTGGTAAAGCATTTATCAAACGTGAAGGTAAAGATGTTACCATTGTTTCTTTCAACAAAATGATGAAAGTTGCTTTAGGTGCCGCCGAAGAATTAGCTAAAGAAGGTATTGAAGCCGAAGTAATTGATTTGGCTACTATCCGTCCTTTAGATTGGTTTACCATTTTAGAAAGCGTAAAGAAAACTAATCGCTTGGTGATTGTAGAAGAACAATGGCCATTTGCCTCTGTATCTTCTGAAATCAGCTACCGAATTCAAAAAGAAGGGTTTGATTATTTAGACGCACCTATCCGCAGAATTACCTCTGCAGATGCTCCAATGCACTATGCACCAAACTTAGTTGCAGCTTATTTACCGGATGTAACCCGCACGGTTAAATTGGTAAAAGAAGTATTGTATATGAAAAAGTAAGTTCTAATACTTTACATAACAAAGCGGCTGTTCTAACAAGAGCAGCCGCTTTATTTTTGGATAGTTGCACTTATTGTTTTTCTTGGGTGCCGCCAAAATAGCAATTATTAAATATGGCTTTACCAATGGTTTTTATGGCTTCACGGGTACCATAATACCTAAAAATGCAATTGTTAAATTGTACCTGATTATTATCTGCCTGTATTAAAACGCGTTGGCCAACCTGTTTAGGTAAAACAAAATGGAAGGTACAATTTGAAATGGGTAGTGGGATTTGTGTAGAAAATTTACCGATGCGGTACAAACTTTCTGCATAAATATGATTGATGCTAGAGCTGTACCAACTTTGCTGATTGATATCAAATAATTGAATACAACGCCCGGCGATATTTCCGCCATCAATAACATAATTACCCGCTTGCCCCTTGCCTAAGTAACCACATTTAAAAAGAGTATGAATATTTCCCCAACTATATATTCCTCTAATTACATTGCCTTTTTCTTGTGCCTGTCCGGTAGCAAATCCAATTTGGGCATCTCCACATTTTATTCGTTCAAATAATAAAATATCAGCATTAAAGGTTTTGCTATTGGGACTTATGGAATAATCAATACTGAAATTACTAACCTGCATATCGTGCACAAAGATTCCGGTAGAACCGCCTTCATTTTTACTGCCATCAAAATCAATTACCATACCGCTATAATTTTCGGCACATTTCCCTTTAGTGTCTTTAAAGTTCTCAAAGGCCGTTCTAAAATAGTTTACATCCGAACCGTTAGGGGCTTGAAACTGTCCTCTTAACTGTAAATGATCTATTTCAGAACCCTTGTTTAATTGTAGCCCAAGGGCAAATCGGTCGGTTCCGGTGTATTGTAAAACACTGCCGGTTTCTGTATCCCAAAAATTACTTTCACCATAAAAATGAATGGATGTGCCCACATATTTTCCTTTATAAACTTGTGCAATAATTAGGGGCTGACTATAATTATATACCCCTTTGGGTAAGAATAAGTGGTGTAGGTTTTGTGGGTTGTTAACCACAGTTTGAATACTCTTTTGTAGCGGGAGATAATTGTCGGAAACTTTACCTGCCCCAAACCAACATGCACTAAAATCTTTGCCAAATGTTGCTTCGGGTTGTACTTCTAAGCTTGTTTCAAATAACCATTGGGTAAGTGCTGCATCTATAATGCCTCCTTTGATGGTACCGGTTCCATTTATATGTCCCTTGCTGCCAAAATGCAAGATGGCGCCCTTGGGTAAGATCCAATTGTTGTTAACGGTGGTGTCTTTATTAATAAAAATATCTTGCGCTTGAATGGTGTTTGCGGAGATGCAAATAAGGGCAACAATAAGGGTTTGGTATAGTTGAAAAAATTGCTTCATTTACGTGTAGTTTATAACGTTAGTGCTGCTACTATTAACAAGATATTTACTGCTACGCAATTATCGTGCGAATTTCTGTTAATTTATTTTATGAGCGCCACTTTATTGGAAGAACTGTAAAAAAGCAAAAAGCCCCGTTGAACATCGGGGCCTTGTAGTTTTCATTGAGGGGGTAATATTATCGAGGATACATTAAACTGGTGTTTCGGTATCCGGGTTTGTTTTTGTACCAGTCATTGTAGGCAGTTCCACTGCTTAAAGCCCAGTCATTTAGTTTTAAGTAAATGGAGGTAATATCTTTACCTTCTTGTGTATATGGAACGGTTTCTGGAATATTGAGCAACCAAGGCAAATTGTTTCTATTTCGGTAATACCGATTATTGGTGGCATTTGAACGATCATCCGAGGTATTGAAAAATGA
>JBJOQA010000441.1:0-5674 GCA_046050225.1 Bacteroidota bacterium
GAAACGCGTAAATATGGTGTAAAGGTAGAAGCGCAGTACTTGGTGGGTGAATATGATATTTTGTTGCTCAGTGCCAATGAGAGTGCAGGCTTGAAGGATTGGTTAAATTTAAATGGGTATAAAATTCCTGCGAAAGCAGAAGAGGTATTAGATCCCTATATCAAAAGCAATCTTAAGTTTTTTGTGGTAAAAGTAAATGCCGCCGCAAAGCGGAAAATTGTAGGAGAATTTTTGCGTCCGATTCAAATTAGTTTTACGTCACCCAAATTTATGTTACCCATTCGATTAGGGATGGCTAATGCCGACGGTGATCAAGATTTGATTGTGTATGCATTTACGCGTAGCGGAAGAATTGAATGCACCAATTACCGCAATGCAAATATGCCAACCGATACCAAAGTGCCGTTGTTTGTAAAAGATGATTTTCAAAAATTTTATGATCAAACCTTTTTGCAAACTTGGAAAAAAGAAAAATACAGCGTGTCGATGTTAGAATATGCTTGGGATGTAACTCCTGCAAATTATTACCATTGCGATCCTTGTATTGCAACGGCTCCTTCTGAGCAAGATTTAGTGCAATCAGGCGTATGGTGGTTGCGACATAATTGGAATGATTATCGCAATGTAGAAACAGAAGGGGATGATTTAACCGGTAGTCAAAATGTTCATTTTACGCGTTTACATTTTAGATATAATCGCAACAGCTTTGCGCAAGATTTACAGTTTCAGGTTACCCCTAATGTTGAAACCTATCAGGCGCGTTATGTTATTACACATCCTGCCACCGGAAACTTTTCTTGTGTTGCCGGACGTAGATATTTAGAAGATTTGAAGAAAAGACGAAAAGAAGAATTATATAATTTATATAGTTTAACCGGAAAATCGCTTGATGAATATGAACAATTGGGGAATGCCGCAACTGAAGAAGTTAATTATGCAGAAGCTTATTACAGCACTTTAATTCCTTCAGTACAACAAAGCACAAAAAATGAAGGCGAAGGCCGTATGCCTTTGGTGATATTAGGTTTGGTTGCTGTTTCGGTGGGTGGAGTGATGAAATGGAAAGGGATGATTTAAATGAAAATGGCCGACAAATTTACTAGTCGGCCATTTTTTTTATTTGAAGGAGGATTAAAGTACAATCGGTTGAACCGTATTATTTCCTCTGCTTACTTCTGCTTTGAAGCCCATAATATGACTTTCGATAGATTGGTCGATGGTAGATGTTAAAAGAGATGCATCTTTTTTAGAGATTGCTTCGATCCAATTGGCAACTAAACGCCAATCACCACCACCATGACCATCAGTTGTTTCTTTCCATTCGGTTTTTTCGCCGGTTCTAAAATCGGTTAAAACAAAGGATGTCATATCGCCAACAATATCTCCGTAACTGCCCATCACGCGTGTACGGCGGCCATCATAAGAAGTTAATGCTTCCATATTGAAACTGGCGGTGATGCCTTCATCAAATAACAAGTTGGCAGTGTAATGATCTGGTTGGTCGTTATCCATATGATAAACGCATTTACCGAAATTGGTTTCCTTTAAATACTTCATAATAACATCACCTTGTTTTTCTTTTTCTTCCGGCAAATCAAAATGATGTAACCAACTACGATTACGGTAGTAAATTCTTAAAGCAGAATAGGGACATTCCTTTTCAAACCCACAGCCATCCGTGCAACGTTGCGTGCTATTGGCCGGAGCGTTTTCTGATTTAAACCATTTTAATCCGCCAAAGGCTTGAACTTGCTTGCATGGTTTATTGATGAGCCAACGAATAATATCTAAATCATGGCAAGATTTTGCCAAAATGATGGGGGTGTTTTTCTTGCTATCGTGCCAGTTGCCGCGAACGTATGAGTGGCTCATATGTACATGCTGAATCGGTTCCATATGTTGCATGCTTACTAAGGTTCCAATAGCACCGGAATGAATTAATTCTTTCAATTTTACAAAATAAGGTGCATAACGCAATACATGACAAACAGCAACGATACGGCCGGTTTTACGTGCTAATGCCAATATATTTCTACATTCCTCTTCGCTTGGTGAAATCGGCTTTTCTAATAAAACATCATAGCCCATTTCCAAGGCTTTCATACAAGGGCCGTAGTGCAGTTGATCGGGCGTAGAGATGATAACCGCGTCGGCGAATTTGGGGCGACTAAATACTTGCTCCCAAGAATTAAAACGGTTGCTATCAGGGATATTATGTTTTTGTGCGTAACGCTCGTTACGGATAGCAATGGGTTCGGCTACACCTATGATATCTAAGTGCTCAGGAAACTTTAATGAGTAACTTCCATACACATTTCCGCGATTACCGGCACCTAAGGTGATTGCCGTTACCGGTTTTTCGGGTGAGAAGCTGTTGGTAGGAAGTAAAATGGGTTGTCCTTCTTCGTTTGTTGCCCAACTGCTGAACGGTACGGCAGCAGCACCTGCAGATAATCCTAACATGCGTAAGGCATCTCTGCGCGACCATGATTTAGCCATGTGAAATAGAATTTATTTTTTATTAAGAAGTGAAAGCTCCTAAAATTACAATTTTTCCTTGAGTAGAGTTCTTTAAATTAAGTAATTTGTAACCTTTAAATTTACTTCCATGCTACCAGCTTCACAACGATTTCAAGCACTTGATGTTTTTAGAGGGATGACTATTTGTCTCATGATTATAGTTAATACGCCGGGTGATGGAGCTACCACTTTCAGTCCTTTGCAACATGCTTCATGGGACGGATTTACCCCTACAGATTTAGTTTTTCCTTCATTTTTGTTTGCCGTAGGAAATGCGTTGAGTTTTGTAATGAATAAATGGTCGAGTTTATCACAACAAGAAGTGTTGTTCAAAATTTTCAAGCGTACGGCTTTGATATTTTTGTTGGGTTATTTGATGTATTGGTTTCCTTTTGTAACAAAGAATGAAGCAGGATCTTATATTTTATCGCCGATTGCCAATACGCGTATTTTTGGCGTTTTGCAAAGAATCGCGCTTTGTTATGGCATTGCAGCATTGATGTTATATTATTTTAAAGAAAAAGTGAGCATTTATTTGGGCGTTTTGTTTCTGTTTGGTTATTGGCTTATTTTATATCTATTTGGAGATAGTGGCGCAGAACTGTCGATGCAGGGCAATGCCGGATTTAAATTAGATCAATGGCTCATTGGCGATGCCCATATGTACAAAGGAGAAGGGGTGCCTTTTGATCCTGAAGGTTTGTTGAGTACATTGCCGGCTGTGGTGAATGTGATTGGTGGTTTTGTTGCCGGAAAGTATATTCAGCAAAAGGGCAGCGATTATGAAGGGCTATCTAAATTGTTATTAGCAGGTGTGGGCTTATTGTTTTTGGCATATGCGTGGAATTTAAGTTTTCCGATTAATAAAAAAATATGGACGAGCAGTTATGTATTATTAACGGTGGGGTTGGATTGCGTAATTATTGCGACTATCATGTATTTGATTCAATATCGTAATTGGACAAAGGGCACATACTTTTTTGAAGTTTTTGGTCGCAATCCACTTTCTATTTATTTGTTATCAGAATTGATGGCTATTTTATTTTGGGTGTTTCAAGCAAATAAAGATCAAGCAGTTTATCAATGGATTTTTACAAATATATTCAGTCATGCAGGAGGATATGTTGGTTCATTGTTGTTTGCAATAGCCTTCATGCTTACTTGTTGGTTGGTGGGTTATATCATGGACAAAAAGAAGATTTACATTCGGGTTTAATTCTTAGAATGTTCAAAAAATAAAAAAACGCCGCAGTAAAATGTGGCGTTTTTTTATGTGGTTAAGCGTGTTTTAATTATTTGATTTTAGCAAGACCCGCCAAACAAGATGCATCTGCCGGTTTAATTAATAATGCCTTATTAAATAATACTTTGGCATCGCTGTTTCGTCCCATGTTTAAATAGGTCCAAGCCAACATGTGATTGGCATCGTAATCAAACGGGTAAAGGTTTACCAATTTTTCAAATAGTTTAAGTGCCGCATCATACTTTTTGCGGTTATAGTAAATGGTGCCGGCCCAGTAATTGGCAGTGGTGTTTTGCGGGTCTATCTGAAGAATGTCTTCGTATAATTTTAAAACGGCATCCCAGCTTTCCAAAGAAGAAAGTGGCTTAATCAATCCTAGTTTTGCCTCTACAGAATAAGGTTTAAGGGTTACTGCTTTTTGGTAGTAGGCCTGCGATTGGGTGTAGTTTTTATTGAGATAATTGAGCCATCCTAAGCGAAGATTTGTTTCGTAATTATCTTCATGATGTACTCGTGTTAGCGTGCTAATCGCCTCTGCATATTTTTTATAGTATTCTTGCGTATAGCTATCACTAAATGCTTTTTGCATAGCGGCATCTTGCTGTGCAAAAGTAATTTGAGCAACGAAAATGAATACGGTTGCAACGATGGTGTTTTTTAAAGTTTGCATAAGATTCCTCCTGTTATTGAATGTTGATTAAATAAAAATGCGCTTTTATACAGTTCTCTTTGTTCAAAAGTATATCCTGCTTGAATGGTGATTTTGCTGCCAACTGTGAGGTAAGTAGTTATGCCGGCTTTTAGCTGATTGGCATCAATGGCATTATAAACATATAGTGCATCGTTTTCAATAAAGTTGCTAAACTTGCCTAGCGTGATATTTCCTTCTATCCAACAGCCTTTTAAAAGTTTTGCTCCTAAAACTTGTTTCAGGTTAAAGGCAGTTTTTGAATTTCTATTTTGAAAAGAAGCCGTGCTCATGCTGTAGAAATTTAAATTGCCGGTAGGAAAAAGCATGAGCTGAACATTCAACTGGCTGCCGGTTGAATCTGTTAATTTAGCTACCATCGCATCTGCCTGAATACTGTAAAAGTCGCTGTTGTATTTAACACCGAGCATCCCTACATGGTTGTTGTAAATATAGTTATTGAAAGGGGTATAAAGATAATGATAGGCGGCTACCAACTGAAAGTTTTTACTTAGGTTGAAAGTAGTTTTATTATAATATTCTTTTTGATTGATGGCGATTTGGTTATTATTGGTAACGGCAGTTAATTTGGGCTCCCCAATGGTTTGATTAAATAATGCAACTCCATGTTGCATATTTAGATTGTGCGTTAACCTAGTTTTTAGGTCCATTCTTGTGTACCAGCCATTTCCTCGTGGCACTAAATCGGTGGCTTTAAAACTGTATTCTAACCCAATGCCCGTAAGTGCTGTGGGTTTTAATTTTTCTTGAGCTTCTTTTGATAAAAATTTTACATGGTATCCGGCTTGTTCAGGTTGATTCAAATAAATTCGGCAGAGGTTTAAAAAATAATGCGCTGTTTCATTATAAGAATCTTTTTTTAAAACGGCCTGGTATTGATTGACTGCTTGGCTGTAATTGCCTAACATGAATGAGGCGTAGCCCATTCTTAGTCGAAGTAAAATAAAGTCGATACCCCCATTTCTTAAATAGTCATTACCCAAATCTAGCAATTCTTTCCAACTGCCTTTTTCGTAAAGGTTATAGCTGTTGGTATTTGCCTCATCGTAGTTGTTGCTTTGTTGGGCGTTCATGCTCGTGTAACAAAATAGCAGTACTGCCAATATTATTCTCCATTTGGTTTGCATACGATAGAAATTTGTTGATTGCCTTTGTTGATTTTTAGCTGACTGATGCAGCCCTTTTCAACGATAATATTTGAT
>JBJOQA010000442.1:0-3472 GCA_046050225.1 Bacteroidota bacterium
GTTAATGTAAGCCCTTCGGGCGACTTAATGGCGCCAAAAGAATATTCTTCTTTCTTACAACTTACTCCCGCAACTAATAAAGCGCAGAGTAAAAAAAGTAATGATTTATTATTATTTATCATGATTAGCTATTTTTAGTTGAGTGTAATGTCATCAAAGTAAAAGGTGTAATTAGCTGAGCCATTACCCATCGTACCATTATCGAATATCAAAACTATTTTTTGATAACTGTTGGCAACATTGATGGCACTGTAATCAAAGGTTAATTGTTCCCATGCATTTGCAACAGTAGTAGTAACTTCTTTTTCAAAACTGATTCCACCGTTGGTAAGATTTTCTACTTTCAATAAAACCTTAGCTCCCACTCTTGGTGAAAAAACTTTCATTCTAAAAGTACGACCTCCAGTGAAGTTAATTGGATTTGCCAATGCAATCCAGCTACCTCCCCAAGTTTGACCGGCATTCTTTATCATTCTGCCAACTTTAGCAGAAGTATTGATACCATTTGATTGAGGATTGTTGATAACAGTTACATTTCCGCCATCAAAATCATTGAATGCATAATTCAAAGTAGCCGATTCAAAAGTCATGGGTAAGCTCAATTCTTCGGTAGGCATGGTATTGGTTTGACGGATATCATCAAACAAGAATGTGAAATTAGCAGAACCATCGCCCTGCGTACCTAAGTCGAAAATCAACACAATATGATGATAGGCATTCGCTGTGTTAATTGCATTATAATCAAATGCTAGATCTTCCCAAGCATTGGCTACGGTTGTAACCACTTCTTTTTCGAAATTAATACCGGCATTTGAAGCATTCTCTACTTTCAACAAAACCTTTGCACCAACTCTTGGTGAAAACACTTTCATTCTGAAAACTTTATTTGCAGAAAAATCAATTGCACTGCTCAATCCAATCCAGCTACCACCCCAAACTTGGCCGGCATTCTTAACCATTTTACCCACTTTTGCACTACTATTAATTCCACCAATTTGCGGATTTGCCACTACTGTAGCAACACCTCCGTCGAAATTATTAAAGGCATAATTAATGGTAGAGGATTCAAAAGTTAGCGGTAGATTAATAGGGTCAACAATTGTAACTGTGCGGGTGATTTCTGCTGTAGCAGCACCACCACTTAATGCCACGATACGAACGGTATAGGTACCGGTTGCAGTATAGGTATGATTCACCGTTTCGCCTTCCATAAAAGAGCGCGGTATTTCATTCACCATGTCGCCGAAATACACTTTAAAACTTGTTTCGTACGATGCTGACGCCGACACATTGATAGCAAAATTATTAGCAGGGTCAATTGCAACGGTAGCTTGCAAATTTTCAGGCATACGATAAGATACAGTTAAAGCTTTAGTGTACTCGGTAGTTTTACCGGTGATACCATAGGCAACAAACTTAACGGTATAATTACCTTCTGCATAATTATGAACGGTGTTTGCTCCCGGTTCAATTTTAGCCGGATTTGTAGTGCCATCACCATAATAAACTTCATACCAAGAAACGCCTTCGCCATTTGGCGTGATAGTTACTTTACCGGTATTGTCTTGTGTAATTTCAAACAAAGCCGATAATTGGGTTGGTGCCGCTCCCGTGGCAACCATGGAAAGATCATTGTTTTCAGTCTTTTTACAACCTGCCATTACAGCAAGCAAAAGACTTAAACCAAAAATATATTTGAATGCTTTCATAAATTTTTATTTAAAAGTGATAGCTTAATAACCTGCATTTTGAGTTAAACCGGAAACTTCAATTTCCTGTTGCGGAATAGGAAACACTTCATGTTTACCAACCACAAAGCCGGTAATTTTTGTTGCTGCTTGACCGGTTCTTACCAAATCAAAAAAGCGATCGCCTTCCATTGCTAATTCTAATCTGCGTTCATCCCAAATAGCTTGTTTTAAAGCAGCACCCGATGCGGTAATATTATGTGCATTATCGCCAAAAGCACGTGCACGTACTTGATTTAAGTAGCCTTGTGCTTTTGCATCGTTTGCAGCAGTAGCTCTGTTAAAGGCTTCGGCAGCCAATAACAATACTTCGGCATAACGAATGGTGCGATAGTTATTCAAATAATTCAGCTCAATTTGACCGGAGGTTTCACCCTTTCTTGGTAAATATTTTTTATTATATAAACCGGTATTTTTATACGGTGCAACTTGATACGTAATGCCAAAAGCAGGATTGGCATTCTTGTATGCTTCAATATCTAAAATGGTAGCATCTTTTCTTTTATCACCGGCACTAAATGCAGCAGCTAAATTTGTGGATGGCAAATTGGTGCTCCAACCTGCAGCATAAGGCATATCGGAAGAACCATTTAAACCACGAATACCACATTGCTGAACAGATAAATTACCTTGTCCGCGTGTTACCCCACCCCAGTTATAGTAAGGGGAAGTATTTGAATATTGAATTTCAAATACCGACTCCGGACCATTTTCACCTGAGGCGAGAAACATCGCGTTGATATCAGAAACTAAAGAAAACGCATTGGAATTAATTACAGATTCTAGCACCGTTGCCGCTTCATCAAATTTATTTTCATAAACCAATACTTTACCCAATAAAGCTTGAGCTGCATATTTGGTAATACGACCTTTTTCTACCTGAATAGCAGGCAAAACCGAGATCGCATTATTCAAGTCTAATTCAATTTGTTTGTAAACATCTGCCTTAGGCGCACGTTGCAATGATCTTGATTCGCTCAAGCCTAAACGCTTATCTACAAATAATGGCACATCACCAAAGAAGCGAACTAAATGAAAATAATAGTAAGCGCGCAAAAAGTAAACTTCACCATACAATGCATCTTTACCTGCAAAATCAACGGTTTCACCGGCTAGATTAGCAGCTTTATATTGATGCATGTAATTTGCACGATTAATCCCTTCATAGGCAGCTTGCCACAACTCGGTTAGCTGAGAGTTTACCGGCGTGTGGGTATAATCATCAATTTGTTGCAATGCCAAAACATCTGATGCATTTTCACCACCACTAACCGAATTATCGGATGCGATATCTCCAACAGGAACCGCCTGATTTAGCCATTGCATTGGCGTATATACACTTACCGCCATAGTACGGTAATCGCTTTCAGATTTCAGGTAATCCAACTCCGTGATTCGAAAATCTTCATGCGGATTATAGTCTACCCATTTTTTGCAGGAGGTAATTGTTGCGAGCAACAACATGCAACCCAGTATTTTAATTTTAATATTCTTCATGATAATAATATTTTGATTAAGCAATTATAATTTGATATCAACGCCAAAGGAATAAGTACGAGCCTGAGGGTAAGCGCCTCTATCAATTCCGGTATCTAAAATACCACCTGAAATTTCAGGGTCATAGCCGGAATACTTAGTAAATACCAATGCATTCTTTACTTGAGCATAAACTCTTAAACGATTAAAGATTTTCTTCGTTTTGGCTGAAGCAAACGTATAACCGA
>JBJOQA010000443.1:0-2945 GCA_046050225.1 Bacteroidota bacterium
TTCTTTAATATTGTTGGTTGTGTGGCTTGGGTGATGAGTATGATTTTAGCGGGTCATTTTTTACAACAATGGATCATGAATCAATTTAAATTCAATTTGAAAGATCATCTTGAAATTATTGTAATTGGAATTGTGCTGATTAGTACGCTTCCGGTTATCATCAAATTGGTATCCGGCAAGAAAAAATAGTTTGCATTTAACGATTAACGAAACTCGCCAATGAATTCGAAACGAATTTTTAGCCTTACCGTATTGGTGGCAGCGCTCGGTTATTTTGTAGATATCTACGATCTTTTATTATTTAATATCGTTCGGGTAGATAGTTTGAAAGATTTAGGACTTTCTCCCGCGCAAGTTAAATCGGAAGGGGAGTTTATTATCAGCATTCAAATGATTGGGTTATTAGTGGGCGGCATCTTGTGGGGTGTTTTGGGAGATAAACGTGGTAGGTTAAGTGTATTATTTGGTTCTATTATATTGTACTCAGTTGCCAATATTGTAAATGGATTTGTGGTAACTGTTAATCAATATGCGTTGGTACGATTTATTGCGGGAGTGGGTTTAGCAGGGGAATTGGGCGCTGGAATAACCTTGGTGAGTGAGTTGGTGGGTAAAGAAAAAAGAGGCATTAGTACCTCCTTGGTTTCAGGTATTGGTATTTTAGGAGCCGTGGTGGCCTATTTTATTTCCAAAAATTTCGATTGGCGTATTTGTTATTTTATAGGTGGTGGTTTGGGTATTTGCTTGTTATTACTTCGTATATCTGTTTTTGAAAGCAATATGTTTGAAGATTTAAAAGCTTCCGGCGTAAGCCGTGGTAATTTTTTCATGCTTTTTAATAATGGCAAAAGGCTCAAGAAGTATCTATTAATGATATTGATTGGTTTGCCAACTTGGTATACCATTGGTATTTTGGTGGCGTTTTCTAACAATTTTGCCCATGAAATGGGATTTACCGAAGAAATTTTGCCTAAAAAGTCGACCATGTACGCCTATGTGGCAGCAGCAATTTCCGGGATGGCCATTGGTTTATTAAGTAATTGGTGGAAAAGCAGGAAAAAAGCACTCTACTTATTTTTTGTCATTGAATTCATCGGAATCGTATTGTATTTTCAACAAGCACGCTTTGAAGGTAATTATATGTACCTGATTTGCGGGGTTTTGGGTTTGGCAACCGGCTATTGGTCGATTTTTGTTACCATGTCGGCCGAATTGTTTGGTACCAACTTACGTGCAACCGCTACCACTACTATCCCGAATATGGTGCGAGGGGCCTTACCACTCATGTTATTATTATTTAATGGGTTGCAATCATTCACGCATGATTATTTGCGGGCGGGATGGATTACGGGGATGATTATTTTGTCGTTAGCCGTTATTGCTACTTGGCTAACGGAGGAAACATTTGGCCGCGACCTCAATTTTGTGGAAGAATAGTGCATTAGGATAATTTTAACATTTGGCTAAAAACCGCCCATTATCCATCATTTGGCCAAAAAACTATCCACATTTCCACAAAAACCCTTCCAAAGTTTCGATTTTCGAAAATTTATACGTATCAATTAATTTAAAATTACTACATTTGCAATCCTTTAATTTAGGGTTAGTGGCATTATGTGCGTGCAAACCTGTGAATAAAAGACCTTCTCAGCATTAAAACGTTTTAAAACTAATATGTCTGCAACAAAAACATCCACTGCTCAGCGTATCAATTTTGGAAAAGTTGAACTCTTGGCAGAAACCCCCGATTTGCTCGGTATCCAGATTCAATCTTTTAAAGATTTTTTCCAGTTAGAAACGACGCCTGATAAGCGTAACAATGAAGGGTTATTCCGCGTGTTCAAGGAAAACTTTCCGATCACCGATACCCGTAACATTTTCGTTTTGGAATTCTTGGATTACTTCGTAGATCCACCGCGTTATACCATCGATGAGTGTATTGAAAGAGGGTTGACTTATGCCGTTCCATTAAAAGCTAAATTAAGATTAAGCTGTAATGATGAAGAACATGTGGACTTCCAAACCATTGTTCAGGACGTGTTCTTAGGTAATATCCCTTACATGACACCGCGCGGTACCTTTGTAATTAACGGTGCCGAAAGGGTTGTGGTTTCTCAGTTACACCGTTCTCCGGGTGTATTCTTTGGTCAATCAGTTCACCCGAATGGTACCAAAATCTATTCTGCTCGTGTAATTCCTTTCAAAGGTGCATGGATGGAGTTTGCAACTGACATTAATAATGTAATGTATGCTTACATTGATCGTAAGAAGAAGTTCCCTGTAACTACTTTATTACGTTCAATTGGTTTTGAAACAGATAAAGACATTCTGGAATTATTCGGAATGGCGGATGAAGTTAAAGTTGATAAGAAAACTTTAGCAAACTACATTGGTAAACGTTTGGCTGCTCGTGTATTACGTACATGGGTAGAAGATTTTGTGGATGAAGATACCGGTGAAGTAGTAAGTATTGAGCGTAACGAAATCGTGTTAGAAAGAGATACCGTTTTGGATGAAAGCAATATCGAAATGATTATCGATATGGACGTGAAGAGCGTTTTCGTTCAAAAAGAAGAGGTGAGTGGTGATTACGCCATTATCTACAATACATTAAATAAGGATACCTCAAATAGTGAATTAGAAGCGGTTCAACACATCTATCGCCAATTGCGTGGTGCAGATGCCCCTGATAATGAAACTGCGCGTGGTATCATCGACAAATTGTTCTTTAGCGATAAGCGTTATGATTTAGGTGAAGTGGGTCGCTATAAAATCAATCGTCGTTTGAACTTGAATTTCCCGATCGACAAAAAAGTATTAACTAAAGATGATATCATCGCCATCATCAAAACCTTGGTTCAATTAACCAATGGTAAGAGTGAAGTGGATGATATCGATCACTTAAGTAACCGTCGTGTTCGTACCGTAGGTGAGCAATTATATGC
>JBJOQA010000444.1:0-3422 GCA_046050225.1 Bacteroidota bacterium
GCCGTATCTGGGTTAAGAAGGTACGGGTACAACGAGTTGGCTGAACAAATCGCCACACGTTGGATGAAGTTGAATGAAGAAGTGTTTGCTCGTACCGGAAAATTTATGGAGAAATATAATGTAGTAAATACCGAGTTGGAAGCCGGTGGTGGCGAATATGAAGGACAGGATGGTTTTGGTTGGACGAATGGCGTGTATATGGCCATGAAAGTTCAACACGCAAAATAGATAAGGTCTACGTTAATTTAAAACGCAAAGAGAACCTACAAATGGTTCTCTTTTTTTATTTTCCACCACAAACCTTTGCAGTTGTTGCCATTCGGGCAATAGTTTATATTTGGTTTAACTCGATTAACGTTTGCTTATGAAATTACAAAAACCTTCGCTGAGCTTCATGCAAATCATCAACATGAATGTCGGTTTCTTTGGCATTCAATACAGTTTTGGTTTGCAACAAAGCGCGGTGAATCCTATCTATGATATGTTGGGGGCGAGGCCCGATGATATTCCGCTACTTAATTTGGCCGGGCCGGTTACCGGATTGCTGATTCAACCCATCATTGGCGCTTTGAGCGATAAAACCTGGCATCCACGCTTTGGAAGAAGAAAGCCTTATTTTTTCTTAGGCGCATTGCTCTGCAGTATTTGTCTGTTCATTTATCCTTTTAGTAGCACTTTGTGGATGGCGGTTGGTTTGTTGTGGGTATTGGATGCTGCCAACAATACTGCCATGGAACCCTATCGTGCCTTCATTGCAGATAAACTGCCCGAAAAACAATTTGCCACCGGTTTTTTAACCCAATCCTTTTTTACCGGATTGGGTATCACATTGGCAAATGTTTGCTTGTACTTTTTTCAAAAACATATAACCGGTAAAGCAGGTGCATTACCTTATTGGGTTTATGCATCCTTCTTCTTAGGAACTATTTGCTCTATCGGTAGTGTAATGTGGAGTATTTCCAAAACACCCGAAATTCCGCCTACTCCCGAAGAGTTAGCTGAATTGAAAAAAAGTAAACTCAGTATACTTACGCCTTTTGTAGAAATTCCGGAAGCAATTAAGCATATGCCTAAAGTAATGTGGCAATTGGCTTTGGTGTATTTGTTTCAGTGGTATGCCTTATTCTGTTACTGGCAAAACGCATCAAAAAGTATCGCGCAATCTGCTTGGAAAACCAATGTTTATCAAAATAACCCAATGTATGATGAGGCCGTGGGGTGGACAGGGCTTGTAAATGGATGGTACAATATTGTTACATTCTTAAGCGCCTTTGGATTGGTTTGGTTGGCCAAAAAATATAGCGCACGTTTAGTGCATGTTTCTTGTTTGCTATTAGCCGGCGTAGGCTTACTCATCTTCCCGCATATCGAAAACAAATACTTGTTTTTTGCGCCCATGACCGGTTTTGGAATAGCTTGGGCCAGTATGATGGGTGTTCCCTATTTAATGGTAGTGGGCAATATCCCTAAAGAAAGGTATGGCGTGTATATGGGCATTATCAATATGATGATTGTAATTCCTATGATTATTCAAAACCTAACTTTTGGTTATATTTTGAAAAACTTTTTAGGCAACGATCCCGGAAAAGCCATTTCATTTGCCGGGGTTTTTCTATTAGTTGCAGCGGCGGCTACCCTGCTTATAAAAGCTGCACCATTAAATGAAGATGCGCCGCTTATTTCGGGAGGCGGTCATTAATTAAAACTTAGTAAACATGAATAGTAAACTTGTCGTTTGGTCGATTGCCGTTGCTTTAGGCGGCCTCATTTTTGGCTTGGACATGGCCGTTATTTCCGGCGCCGAAAAAGCAATCCAAGAATTGTGGCACCTTAGCGATTGGATGCATGGCACCGCCATTGCCATGGCTTTATACGGTACTGCCTTTGGTGCGGCATTTGGTAATATTCCTGCCAATAAAATAGGCAGAAAGAAAACTTTGTTTTGGATTGGCATTATCTTTTTCGTGTCCTCTCTGGGCGCCGCCATTGCAAATGATGAATATACATTTATGTTTTTTCGATTTTTAGGTGGATTAGGCGTTGGTGCTTCGTCAGTAGTTGCCCCCGTTTATATCTCCGAAATTGCACCGCCTAAATATCGCGGCCGTATGGTTATCTCTTTTCAATTAAATGTGGTAGCGGGTATCCTGATTGCTTATTTTTCTAACTACGTGTTACAAAAATATGGCTTCGATTGGCGCTGGATGCTAGGAATTGTGGCTGTGCCTTCGTTAGTATTTTCGTTGTTAATGTTAGTGGTTCCGGAAACGCCGCGTTGGTTACTCTTGTTTAGAAACGATGAGGCTGCTGCGCGAAAAGTTCTAGCTATCACCGAAACCAATGTTGATCCAATTATAGAAGGTATTCGCAACTCGGCACACACCGTTAAAGTACCCTTGTTTAATAAAAAATTCTATCGCCCTTTATTGCTCTCTTTTTTATTAGCGGCTTTTAACCAACTTTCAGGCATTAACGCCATTATTTATTTCGCTCCTAAAGTGTTTGAAATGGCCGGTATCGGTCGTAACGGCGCACTACTTTCTACCGTTGGAATCGGGGTAGTAAATTTGTTTTTTACCGTTGTTGGATGGGCGCTAATTGATCGCTTTGGCAGAAGGACCTTAATGTTTATTGGCTCGGTGGGTTATATCGTTTCACTTGGTTTAATTGCTTATGCATTTGCTAACCAACATACCGATAATATAACCTACTATGTGTTTTTATTCATTGCAGCACATGCTATCGGACAAGGGGCCGTAATTTGGGTATTTATCTCCGAAATATTTCCGAATGAAGTGCGTGCTTCGGGTACTTCATTTGGCTGCCTTACGCATTGGGTGTTTGCAGCCTTAATTACTCAGGTGTTTCCGTTTTTTGCAACCAATGTGGCCGGTGAAAAAATCTTCGGATTCTTCTGCGTGATGATGGTGTTGCAATTGTTATACGTTTGGAAAATGATGCCCGAAACAAAGGGAATTGCATTAGAAGATATGGACAATCAAAACATATTGCATATATGAACAAGATACTCTGCATTGGCGAAGCGCTGATTGATATGATTTGCACTGATAAAGGCAAAACACTTGCTGCCGGAGAAAATTTTCTCAAAAAAACAGGAGGTGCTCCTACTAATGTTGCCGCGGCAATAGCTGCTTTAGGCGGACAAGTAGATTTAGCCGCCAAAGTGGGTAATGACCCATTTGGCAGTCAGTTGATTGAAGTGATGAAAGAGTTCGGTGTAGGCACCCAATGGATGTTTCGTGATGCTAATGCCTTCACCACCTTAGCTTTTGTTAGCCTAATGGAAAATGGCGAACGTGATTTTGTATTTAGCAGAGGTGCTGATGGCAATTTAAGTGAAGCCGATTTGGCCGACATTCAGTTAAAGGACTATTCCGTTTTACACTTTGGTTCGGCAACCG
>JBJOQA010000445.1:0-2501 GCA_046050225.1 Bacteroidota bacterium
AAAAGTAGCGGTAAAGAAATGACCAGCGAACAATTGGTGAACTATTGGGCGAGCTGGGTAAAACAATATCCAATTTGCTCAATCGAAGACGGTATGGCCGAAGATGATTGGAAAGGTTGGAAAATGTTAACCGAAGCGGTTGGTAACAAATGCCAATTAGTGGGAGATGATTTATTTGTTACCAATGTTACTCGTTTAGAAAGAGGTATTAAAGAAGGAGTAGGTAACGCCTTGTTAGTTAAAGTAAATCAAATTGGTACCGTAACCGAAACCATTAATGCGGTTAGCATGGCACAACATAATGGTTATAACACCATCATGAGCCATCGTAGCGGTGAAACCGAAGATACTACTATCGCTGATTTGGCAGTTGCCTTAAATTGCGGTCAAATTAAAACAGGTTCTGCAAGTCGTACCGACCGTATGGCGAAATACAATCAATTGATTCGTATTGAAGAAATTTTAGCAGATACTGCCATCTATCCAAAAGGGAAAGTTAAATTTGGCAAATAAGCTATTTTAGTAACTTCGAAAAAATCGAAAGCAATAAATCATGAAATTTTTCCAAAAAATACCATCCTGGCTAACCAATAAGTTCTTGCTTGCAGGGATTTTCTTCTTAGTTTGGATGGTGTTTTTTGCTGAAAAAGATGTTCAGTTTGTTATGGGGCGTCAAGCAAAATTGCGCGAATTGGAAAAAAGCGAAAAACATTTGCAAGAAAAAATCAGTCAAGCAAAGTTGGAGCAAAGCCAATTACGTACTGATGCTCAAACCATTGAAAAGTACGCAAGGGAGAATTACGGCATGAAGAAAGATAATGAAGATCTTTTTTTACTGGCTGCTCCACCTGCAAATGCAAAATAATTGTGGTGAAATACAATATTATCTATCTAGCCTCGTTTATTAGCTTGGATTGATTTGATAATTAAATTTTTAAAGAAACTATTTCTTATGCACAGCTTCACACAAGAAGACCTGTTACAGTATATGTACGGGGAATCTTCGCCTGAAAAATCTGCAGCTATTGACGCTGCGCTCCACAACAATTGGCAATTACAGGAAGAATATCAGCAATTATTAGCTTCAAAAGGACAATTAGATACAGTTACGTATCATGCACCTCGCCAACAATCGCTTGATTTTATTTTGCAGTATGCACAATCGGCTAGCCGTAAACAAACTGTTACTGTTTAAAATTACCAAAGTATAAAACTTATAACTTCGTCCCGAAACAATTAGTTTCGGGATGTTTTTTTATGACCAAGCAAGAACGTTATCATTATTTTATCGATTATTTTAATCAGCATGCACCCAATGCCGAAACAGAGCTGTTGTACGATAACCCGTTTCAGTTGTTGGTAGCCGTAATTTTATCTGCACAATGCACCGATAAACGTGTAAATCTAACTACACCGGCAATTTTTGAACGATATCCGGATGCGTATTCCATGCAAAAGGCAAGTTTTGAAGAGTTATTTCCACTTATTAGAAGTATTTCTTATCCGAATAACAAAACCAAACACCTTATTGGGATGGCCCAAAAGTTGGTTAACGAGTTTAATGGGAAGGTACCGATGACGGTTAATGAACTGATCACACTACCCGGTGTAGGACGAAAAACCGCTAATGTCATCACCTCTGTAATCGACGGTCAACCGAATATGGCTGTTGATACACATGTTTTTAGAGTAAGCGCCCGATTAGGATTAACTACCAGAGCTACCACCGTTTTAGCTGCCGAAAAGCAACTGATAAAACATATTCCAAAAGAACTTATTCATAAGGCGCATCACTGGCTTATTTTGCACGGCAGGTATGTATGTATTGCCAGAAACCCCAAATGCAGCGAATGTGGCCTACAAACTGTCTGTAAATATTTTGGTAAAAGCCTGAAACCTAGCTGAAATTGGGAAAAATTCAGTTAATTTGTAGACTTAATTTCTATCATCAACTAATTAGGGACAAAAGAACACCGTTCATGAAAAAAGCGACCATCATTGCAATATGCTGTTTACTGTGGGGAAGTGTAATGCAAAAGGCCCATGCACAATACTATTTTTACGATAATTACAACTACGATAATCCGATCGTTTACGAACTCGGCGCATCTGTAGGTGTAATGAACTGTTTAACGGATATTGGGGGTAATAAAGGCCTTGGAAAACCATTCTTGAAAGATCTCAATATGGGTAAATCTCAAATGAATGGAAGTATTTATTTGAGCGGCACTTACAAAGAGGCATTTGCTTTGCGTTTAGAAGGAACATGGGGACAAATTCAAGCCTATGACAGCATTTTGGCAAGTGTTAAAACTACTACCAATGGCCGTTATGAGCGTAATTTGAGTTTCAAAAGTAAAATCTCAGAAATTTCTTTACAAGCTGAATTTCATCCCTTATTTATTTTTGTTGATTGGGCAGGTTTAGATCGTGAACCTCCACGTATGTCACCATATATCACAGCCGGTGTGGGTTATTTTTCTTTTAATCCACAGGCTCAA
>JBJOQA010000446.1:0-5937 GCA_046050225.1 Bacteroidota bacterium
CCCTACTCGGTTTGATACGCGGTTTTCGGGATTGCGCCGCAGCAGTTGGTATGGAAAAACAACCGTTGCTATTTATGCTGTTGTTGATGTTGTAAAATTACTTGACTGCAAAAGCGAATCAAAAGGGAATACAACGCTTGTTGTTGCTTATTTTCGGGTATTTAATGGTGTTATGCTCCTGCTTGCAGGGTGGTTGAAGAGCTGCCGGACAGCAGCGGCAGCCCCCGACAACGGAGGGGCTATAGCGAATGGCCGGTACCGCTGCTTGGTATTGATTTGCTGCTGATAGCCTGCATTATAAAGTAGCCTAATTTTAAAAATCGCAACAGCCTTTATATTTGCAATATGGCAAAGTTTATAACTGTATTCTTTTGGGGTATGTTGATTAGTTTTTTAGGCTGTTTGCCTTTAAGTACATTGAACATTACGGCAATGCAAATTGGCATTCAAGAAAATGTGCAAAGTGCTTTGCTTTTTTCGTTGGGTTGTTTAATTGTAGAAATGATTTATGTACGCATTTCATTGGTGGGTATTTCGTGGGTGCGGCAGCAGGTGAAATTGATGCGTATTTTAGAATGGATAACGCTGGGTATTATTGTGGCATTGGCCATTGGAAGCTTTATTGCGGCTATGCAAAAAGGCGAACACCAACAAAACGCTGTTTTAAACAATGCGATGCCTAGATTTTTGTTAGGGATGGTGATGAGTGCTTTAAATCCGGTGCAAATACCGTTTTGGTTTGGATGGAGTACCGTATTATTTACCAAAAAAGTTTTAGAAGCCGTGCCGGCTCAGTATAATTTTTACATTGTTGGGATTGGCTTGGGAACCATGTTGGGTAATTGCGTTTTTATTTTTGGGGGCAACTGGATGGTACAAAAAATTAACAATAGCCAAGCCTATTTAAATTGGATTGTGGGTGGCATTTTTGTAGTAACGGCAATTATTCAACTAATAAAGATATTGTTGCATAAAGACGGGTTAAGTCAATTTGAGCAAAACGAAAATCAGGCATCTTAGCTAGCAAGTGCCGCCAAAGCTGATTCTTTATCTTTTGCCAATTGTTCTTTCAGTTGGTCTAATCCGGTAAATTTTTGTTCGTTTCGTAAGCGGGTTTTAATGGTAACCGTAATATTCTCGCCATAAATTTCTTGGTCGAAATCAAAAATATTCACTTCAATCATTCGTTGGGTGCCTTCAACCGTTGGGCGAATACCGATATTCATCATGCCTGATTTTTGAACATGCGAACCATCTTTAAAGTATGCGGATACATTTACTGCATAAACGCCATTGCCCGGCACCAATTTATTGCTTTGAACTAATTGTAAATTGGCGGTAGGGTAGCCGATGGTTCGACCTAATTTGTTGCCTTCTACTACGGTACCTTCAAATTGATAAGGATAACCTAAAAAATGATTGGCGCTTTGAATATCTCCTTTTTGGAGCGCTTCGCGGATGCGGGTAGAACTGATCAGGATATCTTGTTGCATAAAACCCGGAATCTCCTTAACGGTATAGCCAAATTGAGGCGCCATACTTTCGAGCAACTGTAAATCGCCTTTGCGGCTATTGCCAAAACGGTGGTCGTGTCCGATGATAATGGTATGTGGGTGGAAATGCTTAACCAAAAAATCTTCAATATATCCTTCGGCGCTTTGCAGCGAAAAATCTTCTGTAAACGGAATGATTACCAAATGGTGAATGCCTAAAGTAGCCAATTGTGCCGCTTTTTCGTCCATGGTATTGAGCAAGAAAACGGGCGATTGGTTGGAGGCAATCACATGACGCGGATGCGGATGAAACGTAATGATAACGGTTTCTCCATTGATTTTGGCTGCTTCTTCCAGCATCAACTGAATGATTTGGCGATGCCCCGTATGAACACCGTCAAAAGTGCCGATGGTAATCACTGCATTGTTCCATGCAGGAAGTTGCTGTAGGTTGGTATGAATGTGCATAAACGAGGTGCAAAACTAAATGATAAATTATTAATGGATAATTGATAATTGAAATTAGTTTTGCGGCATAATTTTTCAACTATGAGTTTATATGCAAAAAGGGGCGTTTCGGCACAAAAAGAAGAAGTTCATGCTGCAACCCAACATTTAGATCAGGGGTTGTATCCGCATGCTTTTTGTAAAATGTATCCCGATTTTTTGGCCAATGATGCTGAATGGGTGAATGTGATGCATGCCGACGGTGCGGGCACCAAGAGCATTTTAGCTTATTTGTATTGGAAGGAAACCGGTGATATCAGCGTTTGGCGCGGCATTGCGCAAGATGCGATTGTGATGAATTTAGATGATTTATTATGCGTGGGCATCCATGATAATATTGTTTTTAACTCAACCATTGATCGAAATAAACACCTGATTCCGGGTGAAGTACTTTCGGCTATTATCAACGGATCGCAAGAATTATTTGATTTATTGGCCACTTACGGCGTTAAAATTCATTATTTAGGTGGCGAAACGGCTGATGTGGGGGATGTTGTAAGAACCATTGCCGTAAATGGTACCATGACGAGCAGATGGCCACGCAATAAGGTGGTAACCAATGAAAAAATAGCGGTAGGAGATGTAATTGTTGGATTGGCCAGTTTTGGCAAGGCACATTATGAAGATGCATATAATAGCGGTTTAGGCAGCAATGGGTTAACAAGTGCACGCCATGATGTATTGCGTAAAATGTATGCCAATCAATATCCGGAGTCGTATTATCCGGGCCTTTCGGAAGAAGTAGTTTACATAGGTAAGTATTCGATGCAAGATAAAGTTACGGTACCCGGTTTTGGTGATGAAATTACCGCCGGGCAATTATTGTTAAGTCCTACCAGAACCTTTGCACCCGTACTAAAACCACTATTGGAACATCATTTTGATAAAATTCATGGATTGATTCATTGTAGTGGTGGCGGACAGACCAAGTGTTTGAAATACCTTCCGGCGCCCTATCATTTAATAAAAGATAATTTATTTGCAACGCCACCGGTTTTTGAAATGATTCAGCAATGCAGCGGCGCTACTTGGCGCGAAATGTACGAAGTGTTTAACATGGGCTGCAGGATGGAGATTTATTGTAAGCCCGAAGATGCGGCATTAATGATACAAACGGCTACTGATTTGGGCGTAGATGCGCAAATTATTGGGCGCGTTGAAGCCGGAGAAAATAAGCCAAGTTTAACCATTTTGGCTTCGGGTGAAAAATTGAATTATGGTGGTCATTCCTAGAGGATTTAATTTTTGAAAAGTTGGTTTTCACAACTTTGTAACAGAATCGCACCTATTTTCGCTGCACTAAAATTTATTATGAGAGCATTTTTACTACTGCTAGTGGCATCTTTTTGGTTCAACTCCGGGTATGCCCAAAGAATTCATGGTTTGGTTTTTAGTGAAACGGGCGATTTGTTGCCTTATTCCTCTATTACGTTAAAAGGTACTACACAGGGGTCAAGTGCCAACAACCGCGCAAAATTTAGTATTCAGGCTTCGCCCGGAACCTACACTTTAGTTTGCCAGCATATCGGCTATGCAGCACAAGAAAAAAAGGTTGTTGTGGGTGATACCGATGAAGAAATCACGTTTGTATTGAAGGTGCAGAAATTAGATTTGAAAGAAGTAGTGATTAAATCAAACGGAGAAGATCCTGCCTATGCTATTATTCGCAAAGCGATTAA
Organism: Bacteroidota bacterium; assembly: GCA_046050225.1. Classification (GTDB taxonomy): domain Bacteria; phylum Bacteroidota; class Bacteroidia; order Chitinophagales; family Chitinophagaceae; genus Ferruginibacter. The sequence continues at coordinate 3,680 of JBJOQA010000446.1, forward strand.
AAAAAGAGCAGGATATGCCCGCGAGGTAAAATCGTTTAGTTGTGATTTGTATAGCAAAGACATGATTAAGCTGCGTAAAATGCCCAAAAAATTATTTGGTCAACCAATAGAGGAAGATAGCAAGAAGGATATGGGATTAGATACCACCGGTGCCGGTATCATTTATTTGTCGGAAGCTGTTTCTTCGGTTCATACCCAATTGCCCGATAAATTTAAAATGGAGGTTAAAAGCAGTAGGGTAAGCGGTAGTGATGGCTTTGGATTTGCTTTACCGGCATTTATCAGTTTGTATAACAATAATGTGACCATTTTTACGCAAAAGCTGAATCCGCGCGGTTTTATATCGCCTATTTCAGAGAATGCCATGTTGTATTATCGGTATAAGTTTTTAGGCAGTTTTTGGGAAGATGGCAAAGAAGTAAGTAGTATTCGTGTTATTCCGAGAAGAGATTATGAGCCATTGTTTATGGGGGTGATTAATATTACGGAAGGAGATTGGCGTATACATAGTGTTGATTTGTTACTCACTCGAAAGTCGCAGTTAGATTTAATTGATTCCTTAAAATTGGTACAATTTCATGTTCCGTCGGGTAATGATACTTGGCGCGTGAAAAATCAATATGTTCAGTTTTATTTTAATCAGTTTGGGTTTGATGTGGTGGGTAATTTTGTGAATGTTTATTCTAATTATCAAATTAATCGCTTGTTTGGTAAAGACTTTTTTGATAATGTAGTGATTAAATATGATACCGGTCTTAATAAAAAACCGCGTGTATATTGGGATTCTATACGACCCGTGCCTTTGGAGAAGGAGGAAATGAAGGACTATAAAGTAAAGGATAGTTTATTTGATGTTAGGAAGGATTCTGTTTGGAGTGAAAGAGATATTGATTCGCTTAAAAAGAAGCAAGGGGGCATTAACCCAATAAGGATTTTTTGGGGAGGAATTAATCGACAACATTATAGCAAGACCAATCCTTATCGTTGGGGTATTTATCCTATGATTCCTCGCTTGGAGTATAATACGGCAGAAGGTGCAGTGGTAAATTTAGCAGGTTACTATTCTAAATACTTGAAGGAACGAAAGATGAACTTGCAAATTGAACCCAACCTGCGGTATGGGTTTAGTAATGGTCATTTAAATGGTTGGATAGATGTTTCGATGCGCACCAGAGATTTTGATAGTGAAGGAAACTTAAAACGATTTGGCTGGAATTTTTCGGCAGGTAGCAGAGTATCGCAGTTTAACCCTAAAAGCCCGATTAGTCCGCTTATCAACAGTATCAGTACCTTATTCTACGCGCAAAACTACTTGAAGAATTACGAGAATGTTTTTGCAACTGCCGGATACACACATATTTATGAAAACGGATTGAAGGTAACAGCTTCTGTTTTATATGAAGATCGAAAGCCGCTAAACAATACGACTAATTTTACTTTCAAGAAAAAAGATACACTTTTATTTACGCCTAATTATCCTTCCGAACTGATTCAGCAACAATTTAATCGGCATCAAGCTTTTTTATTGGATATTGATTTAAGTTTCAAGCCAGGACAAAAATATATTCAGTTTCCTAAAGGAAAAGTGGCCATTGGTTCTAAATATCCAACTTTTCAATTTCAATACACAAAGGGCATCAATGGCATTTTTGGCAGTGATGTAAATTACGATAAGTGGCGTTTTTCTATTTTTGATGATTTGAATTTGAAGCTGGCGGGTAGTGTAAAATATCGTTTAAGTTTGGGCGGATTCTTTAATACGAAGGCGGTACCGGTGCAAGATTATCAGCACTTTAACGGCAACCTTACCGTTGCAGCCAGTGAGTATGTAAATAGTTTTCAGATGGCTAGTTATTATGCAAAAAGTACCACAGCAAGTTTTTATGTAATGGCACATGTTGAACATCATTTTAATGGCATGTTAACCAATAAAATTCCGATGTTTAGAAAGTTGAATTGGAATTTGGTGGCAGGTACCAATACGTTTTATGTAGATAAAAACAGCAACCATATTGAAGTGTTTGCCGGATTGGAGAATATATTCAAATTATTGCGTGTAGATTTTGTTGCTGCATTTTTAAGCGAACGGAGGCCAATGACGGGCATAAGAATAGGAATGGGCGGGTTAATTGGCGGCAGCTTTCAAAATAGTGGCGGAAAGCGAAGTGTAAATCTGTCTTTTTAATTTTATAAAACGCAAGGTAATTCCTTGCGTTTTTTTCTCCTTTTGGATGGCCTCAAAACGATTTGTATCTTTG
>JBJOQA010000447.1:0-2731 GCA_046050225.1 Bacteroidota bacterium
AATACTTGCGAAGTAACTTCCATACCCGTTGTATAGCTTGAGTTAGCATTAATGTAGGTATTGATGAGCGCCGTTGAACCTGTAACAGGATCAACTTGTTGTTCTAAATAACGCGTAATTAAATGATTCGTTTGTTTATAATATCCCGAAAACAATAAGGTATTATTTCCTTTAAATGTTTTCAAATAAGACAGCTCAAATGATTGGGTGAACTCTGGCACCAGCCCTGGATTACCACGTGTAATATTTAATTTATCTGAGTAATCAGTAAAAGGAATCAATTGAAAAAAGTTAGGGCGATTAATTCTTCTGCTATAACTGAATTGCACTTGTTGTTTATTAGCCAACTTCTGTGTCAAGAAAACCGAAGGGAATAAACTTACCGGATAATCGTTGCTAAATTTTTCGCCGGTATTGGTTAACTCACCGCTATAAGCCGAACTTTCGGCTCGCAAACCTAGTTTATACGAAAATGATTTAATTGCACCTGAATAAGTAGCATAAGCTGCCAAAACCTGATCGGTATTTTTATAATTGCTAGTTGCTGCTGCAACTGTGGTATAAGTATTGGTCGTATTATCAAAAATGGCATTTGCCAAATTGTTAATTCTACTTCTAAAAGCGCCACGCAAGCCCAATTCAAGTTTTGCCCCATTACCAACCGGGCGTACATAATCGGTTTGTAAAATTAAATTTTTATCACTGCCATTTCCGGTGGTGCGTAACAAATCAGTAGACATAATTCCGCCATTACTATTGAGCAAATTCGTGGTATAAAGCGCATTGGATTCATTTTTACCTTCAAAATAATTTGCATCAGCAGTAAGCTCTTCGCCATCTTTTTTAAATAATTGCTTGAAGCCAAAACTCAACCCTTTACCATTGAAGACACGTTGGCTGTTGGCAATACGTTCGCTATAACTTGTAGACTTTCCTCCGGAAAATAAACTATCGGTAGCAATATCGATTGTTTCGTAAGGCTTAAATTCTCCATGTACCCGAAATGCATTCAATGAAATAGTTGCACGATTACTTGCAAAAAAATCTAATCCTGCTTTAGCGAAAATAAAGCCACCTTTTGTTTGATTATAATTAGATTGATAAATAGTAGAGGGTACTGCATCAGAAAAATTATTACGTTCGGTAGTGCCTTGTGTAATGCCTTTATTTTGATGCGTCATTAAAGATGCAGAAATATTTATACGATTAAATCTGGCGTTGATATCACCGCCCCCGTTTAATGCACCACGTTTATCTACACCAACTCTCAAGTTGCCGTTATAACCGGTTTTTCTATTTTTCTTCAATACAACATTTAATATACCTGCGCCTCCACCACTTGCATCATATTTAGCAGAAGGATTTGTAATTACCTCTACACTTTCGATAGCATCCGCAGGTATTTGGTCTAACGACAAAGTAGTAGGTCGTCCATCCACTAAAATCTGTGGAGCAGCATTACGCATGGTTACATTACCGTCTAAATCTACATTCACACTTGGCACATTTTTCATGATATCTAATGCAGTGCCTCCTGCGCTCATTAAACTTTTTTCTACACTAAATATTTTCTTATCTGCATCCATGCGCAACTGCGGTTGACGGGCTACCACGGTAACAGTTGATAATTGCTTTATATCTTGTTGCAATAGTAAATCACCCAAATCTTTATCGAAGGAAGGCATTGCGGCCATTGGGTTGCCCGGCATAACATTACCCGATGCAACTCCGGCCGGAGCAGGCATTTTAAAAGAAACATTTGTTGTGGTGGCGATGTAACCGGTACCACTTACTTTTAAAACCAAAGCGCCCATAACCGGTACATCTTCAAAACTAAATTCACCTTTGGCATGGGTAACCATCGCTTTAAACAAAACTTCCTTTTTCTTTTTAGTTTTAGGATCAACTTGCGTTTGCAATAATATCACCGAAATATCGGCGATGGGTTTCTTATCGGCATCTACAATGCGGCCATAAATGCGTCCGTTATTTAATGCAGGCATTTGTTGGGTTCTTGCACCACTTTGTACGGAAGGCATTTGCGCATTGGCAGAAAGCAGCATAACTGTTGCTACTGTTGCGATCAAAATATTTTTCATTTTGTTATTTTTTACGAAAACAAAACTACTTTGCTTCAAACCGCTATAAATGGTAAATGAGATGAACCGTAGATTTTCTGCGACGAGCAGCCGAATTACTTTTTACCGGTGAGTTGTTGAATCACATCACGATAAGCTTCTCCAACTGGCAATTCGGTTTGTGCTATGGCAACACTACTTTTTTTAACAGCCGTAACCTGTTGCGCAGAAATTATAAAAGATTTATGAATGCGAAAGAATAGATGAGCAGGCAATTGTTCTTCCAAACTTTTAAAACTTAAACGAGAGATAATGGGTTTACCCTGAAGCAGGTGAATTTTTACATAATCTTTTAAGCCTTCAATATATAAAATTTGATCAAAATCAACTTTAACCATGCTGTAATCGGCAGGAACAAAAAAATAGGATGCACTAACGTTATTAGCTACACTATTTTCACGTGCGCGCGATTTTAATTGAAAAAGTTCGTGCGCTTTGTTACAAGCTTTAATAAATCGATCTAACGGAACAGGTTTAACCAAATAATCAACCACATCCAGTGTATACCCTTCTAATGCATATTTTTCATAGGCCGTAACCAAAATAAACATCGGCTTATCTTGAATAGTTTGAATAAGTTGCAAGCCGGTTAA
>JBJOQA010000448.1:0-2808 GCA_046050225.1 Bacteroidota bacterium
CAAGTACTCGCTCTAGAAACTGGTTCAATATTCGTTGGACAACCTTTAGCATCATTAATGATATTCAGTTTAATCAGCATACACGTTTAAATATCAAATTATTTGGAATCGCCGGCAACAGAAGTAGCATCGGTTATTTACGTGCCATTAATTTACCTGATTCCATTAACCCTGCAACCATGCAGTATAATAATCGCGCCTTAGATATTGACCAATATCGCAATTTTGGTTTAGAAGCAAGATTGGCAACCGATTATCATTTTGTAGGATCCAACGCTACCTTATCTACCGGCGTACGTTTATACCATGGCCAAACCAGTCGTTTTAAAGATGGTGTTGGAGATAATGGAACAAACTATTCAACCGTACTAACTTCAGCTGTATGGCCTAAAGAAATCAAATACAAATCTTTCAATGCTGCAATATTTGCCGAAAATATTTTTAGACTTGGCAAATTACTTTTGGTTCCCGGATTTAGAGTGGAACAGGTTGCCGGCGATGCAAGTGGTATCAATGGATATGCAAGCAATGGCAATGCTATTTATTTACAAAACCAAAATAGAAGCAGGTATTTTTTATTAGCAGGATTAGGGGCCGAATATCATTTGCAACAAAAGGTAGAACTATATGCCAATATTACCCAGGCCTACCGCCCGATGCAATTTAGCGACTTAACTGCCCCTCCTACCACCGATGAAATCGATAATAATTTAAAAGATGCTAAAGGATACAATGCTGATTTGGGCATTCGCGGAAGAGTTAAAAGCTATTTATATTTCGACATTAGCGCCTATCATTTACAATACAATAATCGAATTGGCAGCATTACCCAACAACGCGTAGATGGTAGTTTTTACAACTATAGAACCAATGTGGGAAACAGCACGAGCAGAGGTATTGAAGCACTTGCAGAATTTAGTTTTATAAAAGCATTTCATCCACAATCTAAACACACCGACTTTACTGTGTTTGTTTCATTTAATTATAATGACGCGAAATATGGTAGCTTAAAAGTAATTACCAAATCAGGCAATAGTTTGGTAGAAAGTAATTTAAAAAACAAGCGCGTAGAAAATGCACCGGAAAGAATCTTAAGATCCGGTTTCAATTTAACCATTAGAGATTTTGGTTTCACTGCTCAACTCAGTCATGTATCGGCCTGCTTTTCAGACGCCAACAATACGGTTACACCAACCGCAAACGGACAAATTGGATTAATCCCGGCTTATACCGTTGCAGATATGCATTCGCAATATAAAATCAATTCAAAATTAACGATTAAAGCAGGCGTTAATAACCTTGCCAATCATCATTATTTTACAAGAAGAGCTGGTGGTTACCCGGGTCCGGGCGTTTTACCTGCAGATGGCAGAAGCGGCTATTTTTCAATTGCAGCAACCCTATAAACTATTTATATTCAATTAGGAAACAGTCGCTAGTATAGCGACTGTTTTTCGTTTTAAGTAACCTTAGCAATCATTAACTTTAATCAAATATTGAATGAATGCGTGTTGGTTTTATTATTTTGGGAATGTTACTTTTTTGCAGCGCGGCAGCAACAAATTTCTATTTAAGCAATTCGGGCAATGACGCTTGGATAGGTACAAATCATCAAGCACCTTGGCAAACATTATCAAAATTGCAATCGGTGATTCCGCATTTAAAAGCCGGTGATTCAATTTTATTAAAACGTGGAGATTATTTTTTTGGTCAACTTGATTTTGAAAGCATTGCAAGTGCTTCAAGCTGTATTTATTTGGGAGCATATGGAATTGGAGAAAACCCCGTTATTAGCGGATTTGCAAATAGTATTGATTGGGAACCTACTTTAATTGCCACGCTATGGAAAGCAAATATAAAAATACCTTCAACCAACTATCCGATAGTGGTAAACAATCATCGGTTGGTAGATAGAGGGCGATATCCCGACACCGGATATATAACTTATCAATTAGTAAAAGCCATTAACAATACCATTACAGTACCCCAATTTTTGGGAAACAAAAATTGGGAAGGCGCTGATTTTATGATGCGAAAAGAACATTGGATTTTTGATGCATCCAAAGTAATAACCCAACAAGGCAATCAATTCATACTACAGCCTCCCAAAACAGAAAATTATTATGCCGGAAAAGATGGATTTGGCCTTTTTGTTCAAAATCATTTGGCAACGCTTAACCTGAAAGATGAATGGAAATACGATTTTAGTTCAAAACAATTTATCATAAAAACATTGGGTGCATCGCCGAAAAAGCAGTTAAGAATTGGGGTGCTTGATTACCTATTGAACATTCATCAAACGCAGTATTTAACCATCGAAAACTTGCAATTTGAAGGAGCCAACGGCTATGGTATCCTACTCACAGAATCCGGACATATACAATTAAGGAAATGCAGTTTTAAATGGTTGGGCTTGGCAGCTATACAAGCTAATCATTGCAACGACCTTCAAATTGAAGGCAATCAATTTGAACAGCTTCCCAATAATGGTATTAAATTAGAATGTTTATCAAAAGCTAATTTTGTTATTAAGGAAAACCAATTCCAACAAATTGCCATGATTGCCGGATTACAAGCAAGTGGAGACGGAAATGGTAAAGCAATTTTTGTAGCGGGAAATCATACCCTGATTAGCAAAAACAATTTAGATAGCTTGGGGTATATCGGCATCGAATTTCAGGGCAATAACGTGCTCATAGATCAAAATGTTATTCAAAATTTTTGCATGGTAAAAGATGACGGCGGTGCAATTTACACATGGTTGCATTGGGGGCACCAGCAATTTAAAAATCGAACCATCAAGGATAA
>JBJOQA010000449.1:0-2771 GCA_046050225.1 Bacteroidota bacterium
AGATACTCTTCGTATTTGGGATTTGCCAAAAAGGCCAATTGCCCACAACGGGCTTCTTCAATTTTACCAAAATTTGACACGGTAATAGAAGCATCCCCTTCTACCCTTCCGTTTACAATCATCGCAAGCTGCGCTGCAGAAAATTCCATACGCTATTTTTTATAACAATCGGCCGGTAGCAATTGTACCGGCCCAAGGTTTTGTTATCTCAGAAAACAAATGTAGTATTTTTTAACACTCACACTCAATCGTTCATTAATCAACGCATCATCTACTTCAGAAATATCTCTTACCGAGCCATCTTTGAATAATATTTTAATCCGTTCATTGGCAAAATTATAAGTGTTATTGATAGCTTCGCCTGTATAAACCAACCATGCCGCATCTTCCTTAGTCAACTGCATTTTTTCCATGGCGCGTTGTAACTGCGCCTCATAAAAATCAGGATCTACAGGGGTTGCAGTATATCTTACCTTTAGCAAATCGCGATTAATAATACCGTTGCATAAAAAAGATAATACTTTGTCTTCATGAGAACTCCATTCTTTAATGGCTGTTAGCACATCATTATCATCAATTTGGCAAAACTCTTCGAGTGTTACATTGGCAATTGGCCCGATAATAAATTTATTCACCAATGAGTGCGAAACCGCTCCAACATGTTTGGCGCGCAAAATAATACGCTTCAACATCTGCTCGGCACAAAGCACGGTTTTATGCAAGTAAACCTGCCAATACATCAAGCGGCGCGAAACCAAAAACTTTTCGATCGAGTAAATCCCTTTTTCTTCCACCATTAATTCACCATCATGAATAGTGAGCATTTTAATAATACGATCGTAGCCAATCATTCCTTCAATAACCCCCGAAAAGAAGCTATCTCTGCTGAGATAATCCATTCGATCAACATCTAACTGACCGCTAATCAGTTGGTGCAAATATTTTTTTGGATATTGATTTGTAAAAATATCAATGGCCATTTGCAACTTGCCTTCATATTGCTGATTTAATTCCTTAATCAACAAGAGCGAAATTTCTTCATGGTGCATCCCGTCAATCAACACATTTTCGAGCGCATGACTAAAGGGGCCATGGCCGATATCATGCAGCAAAATAGCAATCTTGGCCGCTTGCATTTCGGCATCGGAAATTTCAAAACCCTTGCTGCGTAATTCGGCCAGTGCCAAACTCATTAAATGATAAGCACCTAACGAATGATGCAAACGTGTGTGCACCGCACCCGGATACACCAAATGCGCCATCGCCATTTGATGAATACGACGCAGCCGTTGATAATAAGGGTGCGCAATGATGCTGAAAATCAATTCATCATCGATGGTAATAAATCCGTAAACCGGATCATTAATTATTTTTCTAAATCCCATAATAGGCCATTTCATTTACAGAAAACACATCCATAACTAAACGCACGAAGTGCTGATTCTGTTAAAATTGCTACAAAGTAAAACAAACCTACGTTCTGTGCCACGAAAAAATTAAATTTGTGAAGCTGGCATCGAAATTGTCATGTATTTTACAACAGTAAAATTTAAATCAAATTACAACTACCGCCTATCGTAATCAACGCTACATTTTTATCTTTACCGTATCCAGTTTCTTAACCCTTTACCAAACCGAAAGTAAATATGAGTGTAGCAAAAATTTTATGGGTAGATGATGAGATCGATAGTTTAACTTCTCAAATTCTTTTTCTCGAAAACAAAGGTTACACCGTAACCACCAAAACCAATGGTTTTGATGCCGTTGAATTTATCAAGCAAGACGTGGTAGACGTGGTTTTGTTAGATGAAAGTATGCCCGGCATCACCGGCCTGCAAACCCTGCAGCAAATTAAAGAAATCAACAGTACGTTGCCGGTGGTTTTAATTACTAAAAATGAGGCTGAAAACTTGATGGATGAAGCTATTGGTTCACAAATCAGTGATTATTTAATTAAGCCGGTTAATCCAAATCAGGTTTTATTGAGTATCAAAAAATTAATCGACAATAAACGTTTAGTGGCCGAAAAAACTACTTCTGCCTATCAGCAAGAATTTAGAAGTTTATTCATGGCTTTAAATGATAATCCCGGTTATACCGAATGGATGGACATTTATAAAAAATTGGTGTACTGGGAATTGGAAATGAAGAAAAGCGACAGTCCTGAAATGCAGGAAGTTTTCCAAAGCCAAAAGGCTGAAGCCAATACCGAATTTTTCAAATTTGTTTCTAAAAATTATGCTTCTTGGGTTAGCCCGCGAAGTACGGATGCCCCCATCATGAGTAATACCATGATGAAATACAAAGTGCTTCCCCATGTAGAAAAAGGGAAACCCTTATTTTTTGTTTTAATTGACAACTTACGTTTTGACCAATGGAAAGCCATACAGCCTATTTTTTCTGAAAGCTTCAGAATTCATGAAGAGGAAACTTTTTATGCAATTTTACCAACAGCTACGCAATATGCACGCAATGCAATTTTTGCGGGATTGCTGCCCATTGATATTGAAAAACAATTTCCGGTTCAATGGAAAAACGATGATGAAGACGGCGGCAAAAATTTATTTGAAGAGGAGTTTTTTAAAGCACAATTAAAACGATTAGGCAAATCAGATTTAAAGTATTCGTACACCAAAATCACCAACAATAACGACGGTCAAAAATTGGTAGACAATATCCACAATTTGTTGCAAAACGATATCAATATTATCGTGTACAATTTTGTAGATATGTTGAGTCATGCCCGTACCGAAATGGAAGTTTTAAAAGAA
>JBJOQA010000450.1:0-5959 GCA_046050225.1 Bacteroidota bacterium
AGAACCTATTTAGAAGCAAAAAATAATCATCAGTTTATCAATAACACTTCCTTCTCTATTTTGCAAGCCGTTCGGGCGCGTATTTCAAAAACGGAGTACATTAGTTGCCCGAGTTGCGGAAGAACTTTATTTGAATTGCAAGAAACTACAGCGCGCATTCGGGCAGTAACCAATCATCTAAAAGGATTGAAAATTGCGATCATGGGTTGTATTGTAAATGGGCCGGGCGAAATGGCCGATGCCGACTTTGGTTATGTGGGTAGTGGTGTAGGAAAAATCACCTTGTATAAAGGAAAAGAAATAGTAAAAAGAAATGTTGACAGCGCTATTGCTGTTGACGCATTAATAGATCTACTCAAAGAGCATGGAGCATGGGTAGAACCGCAAAACAATTAATATGTTGAACAAATTTTGGAGCATCGTTTTCTTTATTCTTTTGCTCACCAATTTAACCGGCATACAAGGCTCTACCGCTTGGATGCAATATGCTTCAAAGCCTTTGTTATTACTTGTTTTGTCGGGATGGTTAATACATGCTACTGCCGGAAGTGCTAATCGTTTAAAATTATGGGTGTTAAGTGCTTTGTTGTTTTCGTGGGCAGGTGATGTGTTGTTGATGTTTGAAAAAATTAAACCTGATTTTTTTATTGCCGGACTTGCAGCTTTTTTGATTGCGCATTTGTTTTATATCATTGCCTTAAATGGAATGCGTAAAAATTGGCATATAAAAATCAATTGGCTGTTATTAATTCCGGTAATCGGTTTTTATGCGGCCATGATGTATGTATTGTATCCGCGTTTAGGAAATTTAAAAGTTCCGGTAATTGTATATGCTTTGGTAATAAGTACAATGTTATTTTTTGCACTCCAATTGTTACAAGCCAAACAAAAAATCGTTTATATTATACTGTTAGGAGCTGTTTTATTTGTGGCATCTGATTCTATCTTAGCCATGAATAAGTTTTATGCTCGTTTTCATTTGGCAGGCTTCTTAATTATGTTAACCTATGGCTTTGCCCAATGGTTCATTACCTACGGGATGGTTCAATATTTTGCTGCAAATCGCAGTAGCAACAATAAGCTCAATTAAATTAAGTAAATGAAACATACCGACTTTTTAGTGATTGGAAGTGGTATTGCAGGTTTAACCTATGCATTAAAGGTGTCGGAACAATACCCCGATAAATCTGTAACGGTAATTACCAAAACACAAAGTGACGAAACCAATACCAAATATGCCCAAGGTGGAATTGCCGGTGTGATGGATTTAGACAATGATAGTTTTGAAAAACATATTAAGGATACCTTGGTTGCGGGGGATGGTTTGTGTAATGAAGAGGTGGTGAGTATCGTTGTAAAGGAGGGGGTAGAGCGCATTAAAGAAATCATTCATTGGGGAGCAGAATTTGATAAGGCACCTGATGGAGATTTTAAATTAGGGAAGGAGGGTGGACACAGTCAGTTTAGAATTTTGCATCATAAAGATGTAACCGGTAAAGAAATGGAACGCGCTTTATTGGAGGCGATTCGTAGTCGTAAGAACATCGAATTAATCAGTCATTGTTTTGTATTGGATATTATTACGCAGCATCATTTAGGTTACTTGGTTACCAAATCAACGCCCGATATTCAATGCTATGGTGTATATGTGCTAAATCTTACCACCAATGGAATAGAAAGAATTTTTGCCGGTATTACGTTGTTGGCTACCGGAGGTAATGGGCAAGTTTATCGCACCACTACCAATCCTGCAATTGCTACAGGCGATGGCGTTGCGATGGTGTATCGCGCTAAAGGTCGAATTGAAAACATGGAGTTTATTCAGTTTCATCCAACGGCTCTATATGAATCGGGTGTACGCGGCCATTCATTTTTAATTACGGAAGCCGTGCGAGGGGATGGAGGTATTTTGCGCAATCATACCGGAGAAGCATTTATGGAACGCTATGATGCGCGTAAAGATTTAGCACCGCGCGATATTGTAGCACGTGCCATTGATAACGAAATGAAGATTAACGGTACAGAACATGTGTATTTAGATTGCAGGCATTTTGGCAAAGAAAAGTTCATAGAGCATTTTCCCAATATTTATGAAAAATGCTTGAGTATTGGCATTGATATTACAAAAGATATGATACCGGTTGCGCCGGCGGCGCATTATAGTTGCGGTGGTATTAAAACAGATGAATGGGCATGTACTTCCATTAAAAATTTATATGCAGCCGGGGAATGCGCCAGTACCGGTTTACATGGGGCTAATCGGCTTGCCAGTAACAGCTTACTCGAAGCCATGGTGTTTAGTCACCGCGCATTCTTACATACCGGAAAAATGTTAGCAGCTCATCCCAATTTATTGGAAGAAGCTAATGCTGTTGCATCTCAAATTCCAGCATGGCGTACCGAGGGAACAAATGCTCCCAAAGAAATGATTCTTATTACACAAAGTTTGAAGGAGCTCAAATTGTTGATGAGTGATTATGTTGGTATTGTGCGTAATAACGAGCGTTTACGTCGCGCTATGCGCAGACTAGATTTATTATTTGAAGAAACAGAAGCGCTTTATCAAAAGACGAAAGTGTCGCCCCAGTTATGTGAATTACGTAACATGATTACGGTAGCTTACCTCATTGTAAAATGTGCCGAGTTTAGGCACGAAAGTAGGGGCTTACATTTCAATACCGATTATCCGAGCAAGCATCCAATACTTCAAAATATTGTAATGTAGTGCAACTCCGCTTGTTTAGGTATATTTGCAGCCATTTTTGTTGTTGCATGGCAACTTAATCATTTTGATATGTACTACCTGTTATATGCTTTGTTTTATCTGATTTCACTGATTCCATTTTGGTTAATGTATGGCATTAGTGATTTTTTGGTGATGCTTGTTTTTTATGTTTTTGGATATCGTAAAAAGGTAGTACTTCAAAATTTAAAAATTGCATTTCCCGAAAAAACTGATGCAGAAAGAAATGCCATCGCAAAAAAATTTTATCGCAACTTCATAGATACTTTTTTAGAGTCAATTAAAATGATTAGCATGTCGGATGCAACTTTTAAAAAAAGAGTTACAATCGATTACGCTTCATCACATGATCTCGTAGCTAAAGGAAAAAGTATTCAATATCATAGCGGACATCAAATGAATTGGGAATTTGCCAACTGGATTGTTTCCAAGCATACCGAAATCCCATTCGTTGGTGTTTATCAAGCCGTTAAAAGTAAACCGTTTAATCGATTGATGTTGAAGATTAGAGGAAGATATGGAACCAAATTAGTTTCTACGCGCGAGTTTAAAAATCGCATGCACGATATTCTTAAAAATCAATACTGTATTGGTTTAGCGGCTGATCAAAATGTATGGCCCGGTAATGGTAATTGGTTATATTTTTTTAGTAAGCCGGCACCATTTGTACCAGGTCCTGAAAAAGGGGCTGTACGCAATAATACGGCAGTTGTTTTTGTAGCATTTGAAAAACCTAAACGCGGGTATTATCATTTTTCAACTAAAGTAATTGTTGAAAATGGCGCAGATACAGCACCGGGAGAGTTAACCCGCATTTATCGGGATATGTTAGAAGCAACCATACGTGAAACGCCCGATAACTACTTATGGAGTCATCGTCGTTGGCGACATGATTACCTGCCCGAGTACAAAGAGAAATGGATCGATAATCGCCCGAATCCTTTGGATTAATTTAAGGCAACGGTATCTTTCTCTGTCGGTATCTTTTTTTCTTCCTTAATTTTTGCCCAGCCGCCTACAATGTTGCGTAGGTTATGCATGCCCTGACGTTTTAATAAAGATGCGGCAATTACACTGCGATATCCTCCGGCACAATGAATATAATTGTTATTGGTTTCTTCTACGCTGGCAAGTAACGCCAAGTCGGTCATATCGCTCAAAGGTAGATTAATGGCGTCTTTAACATGTCCGTCTGCAAACTCTACTTCACGGCGTACATCAATTACTTGCAAGTTTGTGTCAAATGGTAAATCCATCGCCAACTCATCTGCCTCTACATTGATGATCATATCGGTTCGCTCTCCGGCAGCTGTCCACGCTTCAAATCCACCTTTTAAATAGCCTTGCATTTGTGCAAAACCTACGCGTGCCAATCTGATGACCGTTTCTTCTTCTTTACCGGATTCGGTAACCAAAACAAGGGGTTGATCAAAAGGAAGTAATGACCCTGCCCATTCTGCAAAACGTCCTTCTAAGCCAATAAACACACTACCCGGAACATAACCTTCGGTGAACACATCAGCATGGCGTGTATCTAATAAAATACTGCCAGCTTTCAGTAAGTTTTTGAGTTCTTCAACTGTCAGGGCTTTTAATCCTTCTTGCTTGATTTTTTCTAACGGATCATAGCCTTGTTGGTTGATTTTTGCATTGATGGCAAAATATCGTGGCGCCTGTGCAAGTCCATCGGTTACGGCTGCAACAAACGCTTCCTTACTTTCTGCTTGCAATGCATAATTGGTTGCTTTTTCATCTCCAATTGTACTATGTGTTTTTGGCCCCAAATTTTTACCGCAACTACTTCCCGGACCATGCGCAGGGTAAACCAAAATATGATCGGCTAGGGGTAAAATTTTAGTTTGGATACTTTCATATAAAATGCCTGCCAATTCTTCTGCACTCATATCGCCACTACTTAAGTCTGGCCTTCCTACATCTCCAACAAATAAAGTGTCGCCGGTAAACAAGGCATGGGGTGAACCGGCTTCGTCGTATAATAAATAGCAGGTGCTTTCTATAGTATGACCCGGGGTATGAATTGCCGTGATGGATAAATTTCCGAGTGCAAAGCTTTCGGTATCCTTGGCAACATAAACCTCATATTGGGTTTTTGTACCCGGTCCATAAATAATTTGTGCACCGGTTTGATCTCTTAAATCAAGATGCCCGCTCACAAAGTCGGCATGAAAATGCGTTTCAAAAATATACTTGATGGTAGCATTTCTTTCTTTAGCCAATTGCAAGTAGCTATCAATATCACGCAGCGGATCGATGATGGCCGCTTCGCCATTATGCTCAATGTAATAAGCCGCCTCGCTGAGGCAATTGGTATAAAGTTGTTGAATGTACATGGTTGGTTAATTATTCGGGCACAAATATAAAAACAAAAGCGGATGCTTCAAGGGCACCCGCTGTCAATAAGGTTGCAGTTAGATTATTTCACTAAGTCATTTACAATTTTACTTACTTCTTCAATACGTTTGTGATTGATCATGTAGTAAATGAACTTTCCTTCTCTTTCGGTATTTACAATACCGGCTTTACGCAAAATGGCCAAATGTTGTGAAGCCACAGATTGTTCTAAGCGAAGGCGAACATAAATCTCTGTAACGGTAATTTTCTTTTCTTCGTCGATTAATTTTACTAATTGCTGGCGAAGCTTGTGGTTTAACGCTCTTAAAATCAGAGCGGCCTTCTTGACATTGTAATAGTCAACTTTTATTGTACTCATGTGTGTAGGTTTTTAAAAAGACAATAATCCTAATCCTCCTCTTTTGGTTAGTCTTTCTCATAGTTATTAAATTTTAAAAAAAGAGGATTCAAACAAAGATAGATAATATTTTAAATACGTTAAATGTATTCAATAAACTTTATACACATTTTTTTTCTTGTAGTATTGCTGCTACAGTACTAGTATTTACTACTATAAAACGCCTTTAAGTAGAAGGGTTCTGCATATGCAGTAACAGCAAACGTTTGCAATTTGAATTGTTGATGACTTAATTCTGCCATAGCAGGTAAATTATCAACTGCTAAAATCCAGTTAGCATGCGGGTTTTTGCAAATGGATTGCCATTTTAATGCACCGTTACCGGTGAAAATTATGGGTTGTTTAATTTGAGCGAAAGATTCTTCGTGGAGTATTAGGGCCTCCGGTGCCGTTATAGGTTGAAGTTGGCGATTATAAGTTGCCGTAAATACCTCCATGCGTCGTGC
>JBJOQA010000451.1:0-4933 GCA_046050225.1 Bacteroidota bacterium
TCATTGTTTTTAACTTTGAGGGTATTGGCAAATGTAATGATATTTTTTAATTATGCACATTTCGTGCCATTTAATAACAAAATTTTTGGTAAAAAGGGCACAACGTACGCTAAGAAACGCATGAAACAGTGCTTTTATTGTTTAACCTACTCATGCAAATTTTCTTTTATAGCTATCAAACGCTCAAATTCCAATAGGGAATGCACCGGAGGCGCACAATGCGTGTTTTTACAAACATAAATAGTTGATTTTGATTGTACTGCCTTATTCTTCAATAATGGATAATTTATTTGTGGTAACGTTGCCACCTGCATAACTTTATTTGGAAAATAATATTTTTTCCTCATGTCTGCGGCTGTTTTGATTCCATCTTCTCCTAAAATCGAGATTTCCGGTATCCCAAAACTGATTTGTTGAAAAAAACAAGCCCATGTTGAAAAAGAACCTGTATACTTTTCGATGGCCCCTTGCATGGCATTCAACATATCAAGTGAGCGCTTTCGCCAACCTATGTCGTCAAATAACGACCCTAGCTTGTATAAGTTTTCTGCCATGATCGCGTTGGCTGTTGGCGTAGCACCATCGTACAATTCTTTTTTTCGAACGATTATATCGTTTTGTTGCTTTGCCGTAAAATAAAAGAACAAATTTGCCTCATCACTAAAATTTTCACATACTTTGATACAGATGGCTTGGGCATCCTGTAAATAAATTTCTTTTTGAGTTACCGTATGCAACGCTAAAAGGGCTCTTATCAAATAGGCCAAGTCGTCTAAAAATGCCGGATATTTTGCTTGATTGTTTTTCCAGGTATGTAACCATTGTTGATTCGTTGCTTCCAAACAAAAAGCCTGCTTTAGAAATAGATAATTTTTTTCTGCTTTTTCCAGCCATTTTTCACCCGGCACTTTGCCGGCCAAATTAGCCAGTGAATGCAATAAAAGGGCATTCCAGCCCAATAATATTTTGTCGTCTAAGCCCGGTTTTACTCTATTTCCTCTACTTAATTTTAACTTTGATTTTGCGGCAGCCAAAATTGAATTTGCTTGCTTTAATTCTAGGTTAAAATGAGCGGCTACCTCAGCCATCGATTGTCTTCTATGAAGAATGTTTGTGTGCTCCCAATTACCTGCTGAACTTACCTGATAATAAGTGCAAAACAATGGCGCATCTTTTCCTAATAGTGCATCAATTTCATCCTTTGTCCAAACATAATATTTACCCTCTACTCCTTCGCTATCTGCATCCAGCGCACTGTAAAATCCTCCTTCAGCATGCAACATTTCTTCCTCCAAAAACTGCATTATTTCTTCAATTGCAACTTGAAACCTTGTTTCTCCGGTAAGTTGCCAAGCCTCCGTTAGCGTATCTAAAAACAGAGCATTGTCGTAAAGCATTTTCTCAAAATGAGGTGCCAACCAATATTTATCGGTGCTGTAGCGTGCCAACCCACCTCCAATTTGATCGTATATGCCACCCTCCAACATTTTGTCGATACTTAATATTGCTTGCTGCAATGACGCCTGATTTTTGGTAAAATAAAAATGTTGCAACAAAAATCGTATCACGCCGGTTTGCGGAAATTTAGGTGCTTGACCAAAACCTCCCCAAGTTTTGTCTGCATTTTGTAAAAGCTGCTCATTCATTTTTTTACAAATTGGAATTACTGGTTGAACCGTTTCCAAACCGATATTAAATGTTTCCCTACCACTCGAATTGGTAAATGCATTTGTTGACTGTTGTAAATGTTGGGTCAACTTTTCAGCTTGTGCCAATATTTCACCGCGTCGATTTTGCCAAGCCAGCTGCAATCCTTCTAAAACCTCCACCCAAGAATTTCGATTATATGCCTTTACAGGCGGAAAATAAGTGCCTCCGTAAAATGGTTTGGTTTCGGGTGTTAAAAACACATTCAATGGCCAGCCGCCACTGCCCGTCATCGCTTGTACCGCATCCATATAAATATGATCCAAATCGGGCCGCTCCTCTCTATCTATCTTAATATTGATAAAATGCTCGTTCATAATCGCTGCAGTTGCCTCATCCTCAAAACTCTCCCGCTCCATCACATGACACCAATGACAGGCTGCGTAACCAATACTTACCAAAATGATCTTCTGTTCCTCAGCAGCTTTTGTTAATGCTTCCTCCCCCCAAGGGTACCAATTAACCGGATTATATGCATGCTGAAGTAAATACGGGCTATTTTCATATATTAATTTATTTGATTTTTTGTTTTTCATAAAAAGAGTTTAATAATTAGCTTTTTTTTAAAGATGCCAATATATTTATATTTTAATTTATATTTTGCTAAATTGTCAATTCTGCCAGCTTGAATGGTAGGAACAAATAAAAACCAAAAAGGATTAAAAAATTATAGAAGCATAATTAGTCAATAAATGCTATTGCCTATGTTGGCTAATTATTACCAAAATATTGGTGGATTGAACAAAAAATAGCTGCATATTGGCTTATTAAAGGTTCAATTGATGCACATCTTATATGTTTTTAATTTAATACGATCGTTTTAAACCGGTTTAATGTTGATTTTATTAAATCACAGTTTTACTGAAACGCCCTATAGAAGCATTGTTAAGGGGAAAACTTAAATTTTTGGTTACCATTTTTTTTGCTACTTTCATCGCCGATATCGAAACTAAAACAAGACTTATGAACAAAAAATTTTTACTCAAAAATTTCTTGCTTTTACCAATGTTGTTGTTTGTTGCTTTTATTAGCAATGCACAGACATTAACTGAAAGCTTTGACAACGTTACCTTTCCGCCAACCGGTTGGACCAATGCACAAATTGGTGGCGGTATTGACACATGGACACGCTCAACTGCTACAACGCAAACCAATCCCAATGCCATAACTCCACATTCAGGTGCTGGTATGGCGCTTTATGATGCCTACAACTACGCGGCAGGAGAATCAGCAGACTTAGCAACTCCGTCCTTAAACTTCACAGGAGGGCCACAGCGTGTTAAATTTTGGATGTATAGAGACTCAAGATATTCTTTAAGTGAGGATTCATTAGAAGTCTTTGTAAATTCTACGAGTGCGTCTAGTGTAGGCGGAACTAAAATTGGCGCTATTTATCGCCACTATTTAGATGCACCGGCACAAACTGCTGTTGGATGGTATCAATATACATTTAATGTACCTGCTTCTTTTGTAGGTGCTTCCAATTATATCGTTTTTCGCGCTAACAGCGATTATGGTACAGAAATGGTAATCGACGATGTAGTAATCGAATTGCAACCTTTGGGATGTTCTGGTACCCCATCTGCTGGAACAATTAGTGGCCCGGCTACTGCTTGTTCGGCTACAAACTTCACTCTAACCGCGGTTGGCGCAACTGAAGGTCAAGGCATGAGTTATCAATGGCAATCAGCTCCAGCTGTGGGCGGGCCGTGGACAAACATCGCCGGACAAACTTCTTTTAATCTAGCGAGTGTTTCTCAAACAGCTTTAACTTACTATCGTTTAGTTGCTACTTGTAGCAACAGTAGTACGAGTGCTAACTCTAATGTTGTAAGTGTTGGCTTAAAGGGATTAAGCGAATGTTATTGTCAACCTCCAGCTAACCCATTACACTCTTTCGTAAATGATTATGTTAGCAATTTTGCAATTTCTGGAACTACATTAAACTCCTCTAATGCAACCAATGCATCAACAGGTTATACTTTAGTTCCACCAACACCGGCTAATAACACCGGTGATTTACAAAAATTATCAAACTATACATTTACGGCAACTTTAACTAATTTCCCTGGCGGACAAGCAGGCGTTTGGCTTGATTTGAACCAAAATGGTACATTTGAAGGTTCTGAATATATAGATTTAGTAGTTTCTGCAGACTTATTAACAGCGTCTGCATCGGTACAAATTTCTGGCTCAGCAGTAGAAGGCCTAACCGGACTAAGATTAAGAATTCGTGCAGCTACTTTCTTAAGCACAGGTGCATGTACTTCTTTTGGCTCAGGTGAAACAGAAGACTACACCGTAAACATTACTGCACCGGGCGCAGTGGTTAATGGTGCCATTGTAGACATTATCCCACCAAGTGCAAGTTGTAATGCAACTTCTCAAGTAGTTGTTAAATTACGCAATAGCGGATCTTTAAATATTGATGCAGATGCGGCTACCGTTGCATTGTATGTTAACGGAGCTAATCCGCAAGGTCCATTGTTATTAACCAATGATGCTGTAATACTACCGGGCGATACGGCTACTTTAACCTTTACGGCAAGTTTCCCTATTGACGGCACCAATATTGATTCAGTATTTATTCAAAGTTTAGCCGGAGATAACTTCCCTGCTGATGATAGCTTATTAACAGCACATGTAACTCTTCCTCCTGCGGTTGCAGCTCCTAGTGCAGAAGACTTTGAAGGATCTGTGGCAGGTTGGACAATCTCTCAAATTTCAGGCACCGGCAACTGGAGTTTAGCTTCTGGTGTTTCTTACCCGGATTTTAGTCCTGCATACACATTAGCTCCAAAAAGTGGAACAACAGTTGCATTGTTTGACAGTTATAATTTCACTGCGGGTACAGCTGCCAGATTAAATACCAATTGTATAACCTTGCCTGCTAACGCAAATGCAGATTGTGGTTATGTAGTAGGTTTTTATATGGCACAAGACGCGCAATACAACAATTTGGATAGTATTGTGGTTCGTATCACTACCGATGGCGGAAATAGCTATACCCGTTTAGGTAAAGTAAAACGTCAAGACAGTACACTATCTCCAACATTAGCACAACAGGCGTTCAGTACACCTGAATGGCGCTTATATACTTTTGACGTTGCAAACTATGCCGGCCAAACCGTTCAATTTGCATTGGATGCATATAGCTTGTATGGTAACCAAATGGCTATTGACAGCTTCTTTGTTGGACCAAAATCAATTGGTGGAAATGTGGCCT
>JBJOQA010000452.1:0-20753 GCA_046050225.1 Bacteroidota bacterium
ACATAGTCTAACATCGATCCACTTCTCAACTTCATCCAGTTATAATTTTTCTGATCTTTCCACAATGACTTGTATCCATTAAAAAAAGAAGGCATCCTGCCTCTACCTTGTTTACTTACCAGGGTTTCTTGCCAAACGGCGTCTCCTTCAAAAAAGTAATCAGGAATAACCAATGCATTGGCAAGTAGTTGACCTTCTTGCCCAAATAAAAATGAAAACACTTTTGTAAATCCGTTATTAAAATTGGCAAATTGTTGCATATGCCTATTTTCGTGAATAATTAAGTTATCATCCCACCGAATACTTCCAACACTAAAATTATCTTGTGCCGGTGTCATATTCAATTCACTCATAATGGGGGCCATCCTTACATAGGCATTAGGTATGGTTGTTTGGTTTAACAGCAATACATTCCATTTTTTACTTTGATTACCTATGGTAGAGAGCGTTGTCGTATCTAACAAGGTAATCATGGCATGAATACGTTTTGCCTGACTATCTAAGCCTTGCGGAAAAATAACCCGACCGGAAGCTGTGTTAATTTGCTGCCAATGAAGTGAATTGGGGTTTCCGCCAAAATTTTGACCGTAACCGGGAAAAGCAATCAACAGCAGCAGCAAGAATTGGAATAATTTGTTTTGCATAATTTAAAGTTAATAAAAGCATCGATTCCTAAAATAAAAAAAACCGGCCGAAGCCGGTTTAGCATTTGCAATAATGCTTTAAATAATTTCTACTTTTTCCATAAAATCACCGCCTCTTATGTCTTTAACCACATCAATTCCATCAATTACTTTACCAAAGCAAGTATGCATCCCATCTAAATGCTGCGTACTGTTGCGCGATAAGCAAATGAAGAACTGTGAACCACCTGTATTGGGGCCACGGTGTGCCATCGATAATACACCTAAGTCGTGATATTGCTTTGGTGCACGGGTTTCGCAAGGGATGCTATATCCGGGTCCACCAGAACCGCTTCCATTTGGACAGCCGCCTTGAACAACGAAATCAGGGATAACTCGGTGAAAACTCAACCCATTGTAAAACCCTTGACTAATTAATTTTTTAAAATTTTCAACTGTAATAGGCGTTGCATCATCATACAATTCCAAGGTAATTAAACCTTTATTGGTATGCATGGCAACTTTAGTTAACGTAATTTCACTCATATACTTAATTTGCTACGAAAGTACAGCGAAACTTTACAATGAACAAATGACACTATTTTTTTCTAAAATCCAAGTTCTGAAAGTAAAATAATCGAATAATGTGAAAGTTATTATAATGATTACCGGAGGAAAGTTGTTGAAAAACATTTAAATACCCAATTTGAAAATTATCATGCTTGTTAACTTGAATTTTTAATCCGGTAAAAAAGCGATTATGATCGAAATAATTGTTTACTACTTCTTTACCCATATTCACTAAAATTTCATCACTTATAATCCAAGATAATCCACCCGGGTTTGCTGCGTTTTTAGAAAGTGGTATTTCATACTGAATATTATAACGAACGCGCCAATTGAATTGGTAGCCGTCGGCCAATTTATTATCGTTTAAAATTTTTCGACGATATCTTTCCTCCAAACGAAACCATTGCATCATTTTTTGCTTACCATACTTAGAATGCCATTGTAATTGTTGCCAAGGGCGATGTTCGGGCCTAGAAATATTTTGATGACTTGCATTGGGGTATTCATGAATATAGGCATAAGCGGCAGTCAATTTTACTTGATCTGTAAAATAATAGGTAGCGCCGATTCTAAAGATGCTACTCGAAAATTGATCAACAAAATTATCATCCGTACGCAAATGCGCATCAGCCCACATACCCCAATGTTTTGAAAATCGGGATTGATTCATAAAACCAAACCACATGCGATTTATATTATTTGTTTGTTTTTGCGAAAAACCTAACAAAGGAATAATCATACAACCCAATAGTAAGTGTATACTCTTTTTCATAGCACAAAATTAAATGGTCACAACTTAAATAAACTGATGTCAGTCAGCTAAAAAGCCAATAGATATTTGATGAGCAAAGTAATTGGAAACAGGAAAAATATAACGTTATAAAATACACGTAAATAAAAGTGGCGGCATAGAAATGCCACCACGTGTGCTATCGATTGCTTGCTATTGAGTAGACGCCCCGGGAGGAATCGAACCTCCGTTGAGGGTTTTGCAGACCCCAGCCTGTGCCACTCGACCACGGGGCTATATTTATTAATGTTGATATATCAACTTGAGATAACGTTCTTCCGCATCTTGATAAAACAAAATCAGAATAATAAAAGCAGCAATAAGTAAAAGTCCAATTTGGGCATTCTCTGTGATACTATACATAAAAATGCTTAATGCTGCCAAACGCGCAAACTCTAAATGAAAAACCCAACTTCGCTTTTCTAAGATGGCGCCTGTGTTTATCACGCAAATCAAAATAAATAGCGCAGACAAGATTAATTGCGAGGTAGTTAATTGAAATTCTAGTAACAAGAGCAAAAATAAAATGAGTAGTGTTGTAACCGTTTGAATCATTACAAAAGTATTTACATGTGGTTTGCAAGAAACACCTCTATTTTGTTGCAATAATTTCTTTTCCAAAATGGGACGAAATCGTTTATCAATTTGGTCGGGTTTACCCCAAATTAAAAGCCACTTATTCTTCCAACCTTTTGAATATTTAATTGCCATGCCTAACTCTAAAAGAAAATGAAAATGCTGCCATAAGAAACTATAGCTTTTTAAAGGCGTCCCTAATCCATAAACCGGTTGTTCTGTTTCAGCAGCATAGGTACCAAATATTTTATCCCAGAAAATAAAAATATCGCCATAGTTTTTATCCATATAAATCGCATTAGAACTATGATGCACGCGATGATGTGAGGGCGTTACAAAAATATATTCAATCCAACCAAGCTTTCCAATTAATTGCGTGTGGGTAAAAAATGGATAAGCCCCATGAATCAATAACATTACCAAAATCATTGGCGCGGGAAAGCCAATAAGGGGTAATATACACCAAAACACACCACGCACAGCTGCTTGAAAAACGGTAATTCTTGTAGAAACCGTGAAATTGAAATCTTCACTTTGATGATGTACTACATGCACGCCCCAAAACAAACTTACCTCATGTCCAAAACGGTGATACCAATACCATATAAAATCAGTTATCAGCACCAAAACAATCCAAGTCCAAATATTTGCCTTAATCTCAAAAAAGCCAAAGTGTATTTGGATTTGATGATATAGGGTTATAAAAAGTCCTCCAACAAATAAATCGGTTATTCGCTCGGCAATACCCACATTCAAATTTGCAACAGCTTCATTTAGCTGAAACAAATCTTTATTTCTACGTTTCCCAATTTGGTATTCAATTAATATAAACGCAACTGCAATTGGTACAGCAAAAGCCAACAAATTGAATTTCATCGTTGTACTTTAATTAATTTAATAATGAAAGGTTGTTGATCGATATTCACTTTTACCGCTTGTAACTGAAAGCCAGTTTTTTCTGCGGTTAGCGTTATCGAACCTACCGATTGTGTACGAATACTAAAATGTCCGGATGCATCTGTTAATGCCTCTTCTTCACCCTTTGAAATATAAACGAGCGCCTTTTCTATGGGTAACCCGGTTTGGCTATCTCGTACAAAACCTTCCAACTTATTGGGCTGCAGATTTGAGCCGGCATTTAAATAGAATCCTAAAAAGTACATGCTAACTAATAAAAGTTTAGCCATAATTAAAGTTTAAATAAATGAAAACGAATTGAGATAGGGAGGCGTTTAACAACAACAGTTGCAAGGACAGCAACAAAACTTAACCGTATATGATTTGTTTTTAAACATATGGCAAAACTAAAATCATTTATTTACTCTACCAAATTTATAGACTTTTAATTTTAAATTTTAACAAATAAAAATAGGCTGCCGACTTTTGTAATATATTACAATGCCAACAGCCTACGACCTAAAAAAACTATATCGTGGAATTAAAAAACCCTATACAAACAAACCTTCAATGGATAAATATCTTTCACCGGTATCATAATTATAAGTAAGCACTTTTGCGCCGGCAGGAATTTCTGCCAATTTACTTGCAACTGCTGCCAAAGACGCACCGGTACTGATTCCAACCAAGATTCCCTCTTCGCGGGCTGCGCGTTGGGCAAACGTAAAAGCATCTTCTTTTGTTACCTGAATTACCCCATCTAAAATGGCACGATTTAAAACAGCAGGAACAAACCCTGCACCAATTCCTTGTATTGGGTGTGGCCCGGGATTACCACCACTTAACACGGGCGATAATGCAGGTTCAACAGCAAAAACTTTTAATGCAGGAAACTTTTCTTTTAACACTTCGGCTACGCCGGTAATATGTCCGCCGGTGCCCACTCCGGTTATTAAATAGTCAATTCCATCCGGAAAATCTGCTAATATTTCTTGTGCACTTGTTTTACGATGAATGGCCACATTTGCAGGATTGTCGAATTGTTGCGGCACCCAAGAACCCGGTGTTTCTGCAGCCAATTCGTTCGCTTTTTCAATGGCACCTTTCATGCCTTTTTCTCGTGGCGTAAGCACAAATTCAGCACCATAAATACTCATTAAGCGCCTACGTTCAATACTCATACTTTCGGGCATTACCAAGATAATTTTATAACCCTTTACCGCTGCTACCAACGACAATCCAATACCGGTATTACCCGAGGTAGGTTCGATAATAACGCTATTTGCATTTAGTAACCCTTTTTGCTCTGCATCCTCAATCATTGCAAGCGCAATACGATCTTTAATACTAGCACCGGGGTTCGTTCTTTCGAGTTTAATATATACTTCATGTTGATCCCCAAAGAGTCGATTTATTTTTACATGTGGCGTATTGCCTATTGTTTCCAGAATATTATTCACTTTCATATTTAGATCTGTTTATGATTTTACAAATTAGATGACAAAATTTAATACATCCGGCAAGGGATTTTTATCGCGGATGGATATTTCACTTTTGTGATAAACAATTGAATTAGGCAGTACTGAATTAGTTAACCAAACATTTCCGCCAATTACACTGTCATGACCAATTACCGTTTCCCCGCCTAATATTGTGGCACCGGAATAAATAACCACATGATCCTCAATCGTTGGATGTCGTTTAGATGTAGCTTGATTTTTGTCAACGCTCAGTGCGCCTAAGGTTACCCCTTGGTATATTTTTACATGATTACCAATTATGGTTGTTTCGCCTATAACAATACCGGTGCCATGATCAATAAAAAACGATCTACCAATTGATGCACCGGGATGAATATCAATACCGGTTTTACTATGTGCGTATTCAGAAAATACACGAGGTAATATACGTACCCC
This sequence comes from Bacteroidota bacterium, assembly GCA_046050225.1. Taxonomy (GTDB): domain Bacteria; phylum Bacteroidota; class Bacteroidia; order Chitinophagales; family Chitinophagaceae; genus Ferruginibacter. The sequence continues at coordinate 5,373 of JBJOQA010000452.1, forward strand.
CAGGCGCCAAAGCAGGTTTGAAAATCGATATACCACCGTGGCAAAAAATCCGGGATAAGCTACCATCACTTCTTCGGTAGATTCGGCTGCAGGGTCAAATTGCACCACGGCTTCGGCATCTTCTTGCAGCAATTGATATACGTTTTCTACTTCATCAAAAAACTGTTCGGTAATGGTCTGTGTTTTTGTACCATCTCCTATCACATCGTATACTAAAGTAGCAAGATGACTTCTATAGGATTCTAGTTCCTTAATTAATTCGTATTCCGAATAACGTTGCTGCCGATTTGATATAAACAAGAACTCAAAGAATCCTTCAATGAATTCAATGGCCAATGTTTTATCAGGAAATTGGCGTGTGCATTGCTGATGCTTCTGATATAATTGATGTATAAAATTGCTTTGATTCATTATTTATTTTCAATTTGGTTTACGAATACAATTTATGTTGCCTACCGTTCTTTTGTTATTTATGAATTTGCAAAACCATTTCAATCGGCAACAATGTTGTCAATATGTTCTTCATCGTTCTTGTTCTAGAAAATTTTTGCTTTGCAATGACCAGAAACGCAACAAAAAGCCTTTTATAACTCCATTTCGGCCCAAAAGCAGCATTATAAGTCCATTATTTTAGTAGACAAATATAAATATTTTTCTGATTTCCAACATTGAATTATTCAAACCGGCAAAAAGCTTGAAAATGCTAAACGAATTGATTCACATGTTATTATATCATAAATATTCAAACGAATGGAATTATCCACCTATACCTTAACAATCTGTTAGCAATTACTAAGCACTTTCAACACAATAATTGGTACAATTTTTAGTTATACTTACATAATCTGTATCTAATATCTCATCATCAGGCTTGCCTGTATATTAAATGAACATCTATGAAAACTACTATCCCACACACAGGAGTTACGGCTCTTGCCCAAATTACCAACAACACCACTCGCTGGATTGGTCACAGAAAAAATGATAATCAATCTATTGCAACAGGACAAACCTTTACTGCTACATCCAATTGCCAATTAAAAAATATTGAAGTGTATTCAAACTTGGTTACCAGACCGGGTGAAATCACAATGACTTTACATTCATTTGATCCAATACAAAAATCTTGGGGACCGGTGTTAAATCGTACCTGCGTGGATGTAGACCATGAAAATAACGATAAGTGGATTCCATTTGACATGGAAGGCACTCAGCTTAGTCAAGGAATGTGCTATGGTTTTAAAATAGAAAGCGCTGAGGCTTATATGGGTGTTGGTGAAGCAGCAGGAGGCGTAGAAACACCGCCATATGTAGAAGGACAAGAATGGGAGTTTACCAACAATAACCAACAAGGTAGCAGTTACTCCTACTTCAGTCTCGCTTTTAAAGTTGACGCTAAATATTAGTAAAATAGTTAGCCGGAGATTCGGTTAATAGTTTCGATTAACACCTGTGTTTGTATCGATGTTCTCATCGATGTTCATGGGTGTTATTTTTTTGTAGATACCTCACCTTCATGCTACTACATTCGCTACCTTTACCGCCTGATAAAAAAATTTTAAATCAGCAATACTATGATTAAAGTAGGTGAATTTAATATACTAAAAGTTGCCAGGGCAGTTGATTTTGGTGTTTATATGGAAGATGGTGCTGATGGAATTTTATTACCCAAGCGATTTGTACCCGCCGAAGGGGTTGCACCCGGCGATGAAATTTGTGTATTTATTTACCATGATGGTGAGGATCGTTTAATTGCAACCACCCAAAAACCCAAAGCGGTTGTGGGAGAAATTGTAAGATTACGTGCTGTAAATGTAACAGGACAAGGAGCTTTTTTAGACCTTGGTTTGATGAAAGATATTTTTGTACCAAGATCTCAACAAATCAGCAACATGCGGGTACATGGCGATTATTTAGTTCGTTTGTACATTGATGAAAAAACGGGCAGAATGGCGGCTACTGAAAAAATTGAGCCATTTTTGAACAACCGCATTATTACGGTTACGGAATCGTAAGAAGTTAATTTAACCGTTTATAGAAGAACTGATATTGGTTTTTTATGCATTATCAACCATATTCATACCGGTGTTTTACACAATAACGAAATATTTAGAACCCTAAGCACCGGCGACCAACTGAAGGGTTTTGTAAAAAGAATTTACCCATCAATTAAAGCACCCGACGAGTTTAAAATTGATTTGTTAGCAGGTAAGAAAGGCTATGCCAGAATTAGCGATGAAGCAGATAAGATTGTAGAATTATTAGAAGCTAACGCCGGATTTTTACCATACCACGACAGAAGTGATCCGGATGATATCTATGCCTTTTTCGGGATGAGCAAGAAAGCATTTAAAATGGCTACAGGTAATTTATTTAAGCAACGCAGAATTAGTTTTGAAACAAATGGTATCAAACTCAATGCTTAAGCTGTAGGGGCTTCTAACAAAGAAAGCAGTGCTAATTCATAACCGGTTAACCCCAATCCGCTAATTACCCCTTTACTTTTTGCAGAAACATGTGAAATTCTGCGAAAGGATTCTCGCGCAAAAATATTAGAAATATGTACTTCCACCACAGGTGCGGTGATGGCGGCAATAGCATCTCCAATAGCTACAGATGTATGTGTATATCCTCCCGGATTTAAAATGATGCCATCCACCTCAAACCCTTGCTGCTGCAGGTGTTGAATCAATTCACCTTCTATATTAGTTTGAAAATAGCTAAAAGAAACGGCAGGATATTTCGCAACCAATTTCTCATAAAATGATTCAAAAGATTGTGCACCGTAAATCCCGGTTTCACGAATGCCTAATAAATTAAGATTAGGTCCGTTAATGATAGCAATTTTCATGTTAATTATTTTTGCGAAATAAGATATCAAATCATTTACTAAGATACAAATAAGCTGCAATTTGTTATTCGTAGCTGATTTGAATAAATTTCAACCTATTTTCGGTTATACTAACGTGATAGCATAACCGAAAATAAATACTACATCATTGCGATAAAATCATCAAAAAGGTATCGGCTATCATGTGGGCCCGGAGTGGCTTCAGGGTGATATTGAACAGAAAAAGCCGGCTTGTTTTTCAAACGAATTCCTTCAATAGAACCGTCATTTAAATTTAAATGGGTAATCTCTACTTCTGCGGATGCTTTCACTGCTTCAGGATCTACGCCAAATCCATGATTTTGTGTGGTGATTTCGCTTTTTCCGGTAATGATATTCTTAACAGGATGATTCAATCCGCGATGTCCATGATGCATTTTAAAGGTTTTGATCCCCACACTCAAAGCGAGTAATTGATGCCCAAGGCAGATACCGAACAATGGTTTTTCTTCTTGCAATATTTGTTGAACCGTTTCAATAGCATAGTGCATAGGCGCCGGATCTCCGGGACCATTGCTGATAAAATAACCATTGGGTTCAAATGCTTGTAAATCGGCAAACTTTGTTTTAGCCGGATGCACTTTTACATAGGCGCCACGTTCTACTAAACATTGTAAGATATTTCGCTTTACGCCAAAATCTAGCACTGCAATTCGTAACTTACTTTCGGGGTTGCCTAAGAAATAGGGTTCCTTTGTTGAAACAGTAGAGGCTAACTCTAATCCATCCATTGATGGAATCGCTGCTAATTGCGCTTTTAATTCTTCGACAGAAGTATTATCCGAGGAAACGATACAATTCATAGCTCCGGCGCGGCGGATATGGGCCACTAACGCCCTTGTATCTACTGAATCAATTGCTACTACTGATTGTTCCTCCAAATAGGCTTGTAAAGATTTATTAGCTGCAAAACGTGAATATTGTTCTTCTAAGTTTCTACCTATAATTGCCTTCACCTTCACGCCATCACTTTCTACATCAGCCGGCAATGTACCGTAATTGCCAATATGAACATTGTTCATAATGAGCACTTGGCCGTAATAACTAGGATCGGTAAATACTTCCTGATACCCGGTCATACCGGTATTAAAGCATATTTCACCGGTTGCGGTGCCTATTTTTCCGAAGGATTGGCCTTGTAGTACAGTTCCATCCTGTAAAACAAGTAAAGCGGGGTTTCTTTTCGTTTTATTGGGCATGTTAAAAAGGTTATGCAAAGAAAATAAATCGAGCGTTGTTTTTGGTAAATATTTATACCCATTTATGCCTTATTGAAGCATTTGGGGTTATAGGTATTCTGGTAAGCACAAAAAAAACTCCGATAATACAATCGGAGTTTTTATAGAATTCAATGTTATTTCATTTGAATTAAGCTTCAGAAGTTGTTTCAGTTGCAGTATCATCTGTAGCAGGTGTTTCTTCTGCTTCAGCTTTTTTACGGCTACCACCTCTTCTGGTTTTTTTGGCTGGTTCAGCAGCAGCTTCTGCAGCAGGAGCAGCAACGCCTTTACCGTAGATTTCGTTGAAATCAACCAATTCAATCATTGCAATTTCAGCAGCATCACCTACCCTTTTACCAAGTTTGATGATACGTGTATAACCACCCGGGCGGCTAACAACTTTAGGTGCAACAACAGTGAAAAGTTCTTTAACGGCTGCTTTATCATTCAAGTAGCTAAACACTACGCGGTGATTATGCATGATCGCTTCTTTAGAACCGGTATTTTTTGTTTTAGTGATTAGTGGCTCAATGTAAGTACGTAAAGCTTTAGCTTTAGCTAAAGTAGTAGTAATACGTTTGTGCGTAATCAATTGAATACCTAAGTTGCTTAATAAGGCTTTTCTGTGTGAAGCAGTTCTGCCTAGATTGTTGATTTTGTCTCCGTGACGCATGACAGTTTAATTTAGATTCCCCCACACCGTGTCAGGATTTGTGAGGTACTGGTTAAAAAAAGAGCCAACAGGATTTATTCCTGCTGGCTAATATGTTGCGACTATTCGTCGTCTAATTTCAATTTGCTTAAATCCATTCCAAATCCTAAACCTCTTTCGTTTAGTACTTGTTCGATTTCGCTTAATGATTTTTGACCGAAGTTTCTGAATTTCATCAAATCTTCTTGTTCGTACTGAACCAGTTCGCTTAAAGAGTTGATTTTTGCCGCTTTCAAGCAGTTGAATGCACGAACTGAAAGGTCTAAATCCTCCAATGGTGTTTTCAATACTTTACGCAATTGCAAAGTTTGTTCGTCAACAAGGTCTTCTTTTTTATCTTCTTTCGTATCGAAAGTGATGTTTTCGTCGGTAATAATCATCAGATGTTGAATCAGGATGCGGCTCGCTTGTTTAACGGCTTCTTCCGGATGGATGGTACCATCTGTAATTACTTCCATAACCAATTTTTCGAAATCGGTACGTTGTTCAACACGCGTATTTTCGATGCTATATTTTACATTTTTGATGGGTGTAAAGATAGCGTCGGTAGCAATGTATCCGAAGTGTGGATTTTTGTCTTTATGCTCTTCAGCAGGAACGTATCCACGACCTTTTCCGATGGTGATTTCAATATCCAATTTCGCACTAGCGTCCATCACGCAAATTACCAATTCAGGGTTCATCACTTCGAAAGCCGGTGAGGCTTCTCCGATCATACCAGCGGTGAATTCGGTTTTATTCTTGATAGACAGTGTTACTTTTTCAGTGGAGATTTCATGGTCTACCTTCTTTTTGAAACGAACCTGTTTCAGATTCAGGATCACTTCAGTAACATCTTCTGTAATGCCTTTGATAGTGGCAAACTCATGATCAGCACCAACTATATTGATACCGATGATAGCGTAACCTTCCAATGAGCTTAACAACACCCGACGTAACGCGTTACCGATAGTAACACCGTAGCCTGGTTCAAGCGGACGGAACTCGAATTGAGCTTCAAAATCCGTAACTTTCTGAAGAACTATCTTATCAGGTTTTACAAAATTTAAAATAGCCATATTAAATTATTAGTTTTTATTGAATGATGATGGTTGCCTGCTTGTAGGATAGTGAAGATTAATTTTACAATCAAAAAGCACTTCGCTACGATGTTAGCATTATTATTTGCTATACAATTCCACGATCAGTTGCTCCTTAATATTTTCAGGAACACTTTCTCTTTCAGGATAAGCCAGGAAAGTACCTTTCAACTCAGCTTCGTTAAAATCGATCCAATTCATTTTCACACTCTTTGGACGAACGGCGCTAGTTAAAGAAGTGTTAGCAGCGCTTTTGTTTTTCAAGCTGATAACATCACCTGGTTTAAGTGAATAAGATGGAATGTTTACCACATCTCCGTTAACAGTAACGTGCTTGTGGCTAACTAATTGGCGGGCAGCCTGACGGCTTGGAGCGATTCCCATACGGAAAACGGTGTTGTCCAAACGGGCTTCTAATAATTTAATTAGGTTTTCACCGGTTACACCTTTACGACGAGCAGCCTCTTCGAAAGTTCTGCGGAATTGTTTCTCTAATACACCGTAAGTGTATTTAGCTTTTTGCTTTTCACGCAATTGTAACGCATATTCACCTAAAGTTTTGCGTTTACGGTTTGCACCGTGCATTCCGGGAGGGTTACTGTTTTTAGTCAACCATTTCCCGTTACCTGTAATTGGTTCTCCAAAAATCCTAGAGATCTTCGTTTTTGGGCCTGTGTACCTTGCCATAGTTTTATTTCATTTCGATTTTTTTTGAAACGGTGGACAAATCGGTAAAAAATCGTAAAAAATTAATTAGCCACCCTTTGATAAAATGAATCGTATGGCGATTCAAAATTTTTATATAGTAAAAGATGAATTTTAAATGATCAAGTTGAACATTTAAAATTCATCAATCAATATTAAACTCTTCTCTTTTTAGGAGGACGACAACCATTGTGCGGAAGTGGCGTTACGTCTTTAATCATGCTCACCTCAATTCCTGATTGTGATAAAGCACGAATTGCGCCTTCACGACCCGAACCCGGTCCTTTTACAAATACATCAACTCTTTTCAAACCTGCATCCAATGCAACCTTAGCAGCATCAGAAGCTGCCATTTGCGCAGCGTAAGGTGTGTTTTTCTTACTTCCTTTGAAGCCCATTTTACCGGCGCTTGACCAAGAAATAACTTGTCCGCTTTTATTAGTCAGACTGATAATAATGTTGTTGAAGCTTGCTACGATATGTGCATCGCCATAGCTATCAACCTTTACAATTCTTTTTTTGGCGGCTGCCTTTGCGGAGCCTTTGCCTTGTGCTTTAGCCATAAAAAACTTTATAGGTGATCTTAAAAAATAGATTTCGGTTTCCCGAAACTGAAACAACCCTCCCGCGGCTTACCTGCAATCCGGCGCTGTTTCAATAAAAATGTAAGCCTTCTATAATGCAGAATTACGAATGAAGAAATTCAAGCAGCAAAATGGCATTGAAAAACCATCTTACAACATGAACTGCTGCATTCGTAAAACTTATAATTACTTCTTAGCTGCTTTTTTCTTACCGGCAACTGTCTTACGCTTACCCTTACGAGTACGGCTGTTAGTACGCGTACGTTGTCCACGTAATGGCAAACCTTTACGGTGACGCAAACCACGGTAACAAGCGATATCTAACAAACGCTTGATACTCATTTGCACTTCACTACGTAAAGCACCTTCAGTTTTGAATTCGTTATTGATGATGTTACGGATGGCAGTTTGCTCCTCATCATTCCACTCGTTCACTTTCTTATCAACACTGATACCAGCTTTGTTAAGAATATACAGAGCAGTTGAACGTCCGATACCATAAATGTAGGTCAGACCTATTTCGCCTCTTTTGTTTTTTGGTAAATCTATACCGGCAATACGAGCCATAGTTGTGTTTAGTATTTAATTTGACTGTTGAATGAGCATTCAGTTACGCGAGCAATTACCCTTGTCTTTGCTTAAAGCGTGGATTTTTTTTGTTGATTACAAACAAAACGCCTTTTCTGCGAACAACTTTGCAATCAGCACTTCTTTTTTTGATTGAAGCTTTAACCTTCATGTTTTTGCTATTTATTTGATTAATGTCTAAATTATTTATAACGGAAAATGATTCTTCCTCTTGTCAAATCATACGGGCTCATCTCCACGCCTACTTTATCACCAGGCAAAATACGGATGTAGTGCATACGCATCTTTCCAGAGATTGTTGCTAAAATTTCGTGACCATTTTCCAGTTTCACCTTGAACATAGCGTTACTCAGCGCTTCCAGAATGGTGCCATCTTGTTTTATGAGTGCTTGTTTCGCCATATTTTTTGGATTGCAAAGGTAATATGAATTATTTAATTTTTAGTAAAAAAATCAGATATTTACCCACATAATTATAAAAAAACATGAAAAGCACCCCCATTTTAGCCCTTTTTGCCTCCCTCACCCTTGTTTTTTCTTGCAAAAAAGCCCCAACACCTGCCGCAAATGCGGATGCATACATGAATGTGAGTCCCAATAGCAGTTGGAATTATCGCGAAACGAACCTTGCTACAACCACTATTACCAATTATACCATTACCTCTACTTCGCGCGATACGGTAATCAATAGCCGATCTTACCATATTTTCAACAATTCTAATGGAAATAAGGCGCAATATTACCTTATTTCGGGCAATGAATACTATGAGTTTCGCGAAATTGTGAATAACTCAGGCGGAAATAAAGCAGAATTATTGTACTTAAAGAATAATGTTTCAGCCGGAACTACCTGGCAGCAAAACTTAACGATGAATGTTTCTGGCTTAGATGTACCGGTTAGCATCGCTTATACACTAGCCGAAACGAATGGCACGCGAACCGTGAATGGAACCACGTATAACAATGTGATTAAAGTAAATGCAACTATAAGCAGTAGTTTAGTTCCTGCAGCGCAACTTACATCCGATATTCAAAATTATTATGCTCCCGGCGTAGGCAATATTGAATCTACTTATAAAATTGATTTAGATTATTCGGGAATAACCTCACACATCGACACAAAAACCATTTTGTTAAGTAGCGATATTCGGTAGTTTTCTACTTCTAAATTGGAGGTAAAACGCTGGATAATATGGGAAAAATACTACCCGGTGGCTCACCCCTAAGGGGTGAGCCACCGGGTAGTATTTTAAACAAAAAAAAGCGGCCATTTCATCATAAAATGAAGTGGCCGCTTTTTTATCAGATGAATAAAATCTATTTCTCCATCACAAAACTTTCCATGAATTTGGTATTGAAATTACCTTTTCTGAAATCCTCATTTTTCATCAACTGTAAATGAAAAGGAATGGTTGTTTTAACGCCTTCCACCACATACTCGCTTAATGCCCTATACATGGTGTCGATAGCTTCTTCACGTGTTTGTGCAACAGTAATCAACTTTCCTATCATACTGTCATAATAAGGCGGAATTACATACCCTGTGTACACATGACTGTCTACACGAACCCCATGACCACCCGGTGTATGCAAAACGGTAATTTTACCCGGACTAGGCCTAAAATCATTAAAGGGATCTTCCGCATTAATTCGACATTCGATAGCATGCATTTGCGGATAATAATTTTTCCCGCTGATTTTATGTCCGGCAGCAATTTTAATTTGCTCCTTAATTAAATCATAACTCACCACCTCTTCCGTAACACAATGCTCAACCTGAATACGCGTATTCATTTCCATGAAATAGAAGTTGCGATGCTTATCTACCAAGAACTCTATGGTACCTACACTTTCATAATTAATCGCAGATGCCGCTTTGATAGCCGCCTCTCCCATTTTCTCCCTTAATTCATTGGTCATAAACGGCGAAGGTGATTCTTCCACCAGTTTTTGATGGCGACGTTGTATACTGCAATCGCGCTCACTCAAATGACAAACATTACCATATTGATCGCCTGCTACTTGAATTTCGATATGACGGGGCTCTTCCACAAATTTCTCCATGTAAATACCGTCGTTTTTGAAAGAGGCAGCAGCTTCTACTTTTGCGGTATCATATGCCTTTTCAATTTCTTCCTCCGACCAAACTACACGCATACCCTTACCCCCGCCACCTGCAGTAGCTTTCAAAATAACAGGGTATCCAATTTCTTTCGCACAAGCCTTTGCATGATCTACACTTTCCAATAACCCTTCTACACCTGGTACAACAGGAACGCCTGCAGCAATCATCGTTTGCTTAGCGGTTATTTTATCCCCCATCGCATTAATCATGTCCGGAGTAGGTCCAATAAACTTGATACCACTTTCCGAACAAATCTGCGCAAACTTTGCATTCTCCGCTAAAAAACCATATCCAGGATGAATTGCATCTGCATTAGTAATTTCTGCAGCTGCCATAATAAATGGAATATTCAAATAGGAGTCCATACTAGCAGGTTTACCGATACACACTGCTTCATCAGCAAACTTTACATGTAAACTATCTTTATCTGCGGTAGAATACACTGCAACGGTTTTAATACCCATCTCTCGACAGGTTCTAATAACCCGAAGTGCAATTTCTCCACGGTTTGCAATCAATATTTTTTTAAACACAGGATTCAATTAAAGTGAATGAAATAAATGTTTGGCTAAGTGCGCTTAATAGCACTATCCTTAAGAGGGATCAACCAAGAATAAGGGCTGATCGTATTCTACCGGACTGGCATCTTCTACCAATACTTTTACAATCTTTCCTTTTACCTCACTCTCAATTTCATTAAATAATTTCATTGCCTCAATAATGCATACAGTTTTACCAACGGTAACCTCATCTCCTACACTTGCAAATACAGGCTTACCCGGTCCACTTTGACGATAAAAAGTACCAATCATCGGGCTTTTTATAGTTACCAAATGATCTACTTTTGGAGCGGCAGTTGCAGCCGGGGTGTTGGTTGAAGCAGCTGCAACGGGCGCAGCGGCAACAGGAGCAGGCGCAGCGGCCGGTGCACTATATGCAGTACCCGCTACAATATGTTGTACAGGATCTTTTTTTTGCTTTACCGTAATCTTTATTCCTTCTTCTTCAATCGTGATTTCTCCGATATTCGTTTTATTAATGAGTTTTACCAACTCTTGAATTTGTTTGATGTCCATATTAATCGGTTAAAAGTTATTTACAATCGAGCGGCTAAGGTAGGGAATGATTTGTCATTTTTGCAAGTTTTTTAAAAAATAAAAAATGAATAAAATGGCTTTTTTTTCAAAAAAAACCCCTAAAAACATCAAAAAACACTCAAAAACACTTTAAAATAGGCCAAAAACAAAAAGCGCCTGTTTTTAAAAAACAGACGCTTTGTATAACTTTATTACTAGAATTATTTTACTCTTTCTACGTATTCACCCGTTTTGGTATTTACGCGAATCAATTCACCTTCATTTACAAATAAAGGCACGTTCACCGTTGCACCCGTTTCAACAGTAGCGGGTTTTAGCGTTTTTGTAGCAGTATCGCCGCGCATGCCCGGTTCACTGTAAGTTACCAATAAAACTATTTTATCAGGTAATTCAACACCCATTGGCAATTCTGTTTCGCCATTAACTAAAACAGAAACTTCCTGACCGTCTTTTAAGAACTTAGGAGCATCTACCATGCTTTCTGCTACCGTTATTTGTTCAAAAGTTTCATTATCCATGAAACTGTAACCGGTATCATCTTTATACAAGAATTGAAATGGTTTTCTTTCTACTCTTACCGGGAAGATGGTTTCACCACTATTCCAAGTAACTTCAATGGTGCGTGAATTATCCACACCTTTTAATTTAGCCCACACTTTCGCAGCGGCACGGGCTGTTTTGTTTTGTCCGAACTCAATTACAGAGTATAAACTACCATCAATTTTGATGATAAGTCCGGTACGCATGTCTGCAGTAGTTGCCATATCTTAATTTTTTATTTCCGGATAGATCCGGAGAACTGTTGATGAATGAAAAACCGGCAAGCAGGAAAAAAGTAACATTCCAATTAAAAAATGCCTAATCCCCGTTTTGGCTGCGAAAGTAGTAATAGAAACCCGAATTTGAAAATTTGAAGTTAGAATAGCTAAAACTTCCCCCGAAAATAACACAAAAAAAGGCCTGCCATTTTTTTCATTCGCATTCATTAGAGGCAAAAATTCAAATCACTTTAAATTGGTAACTTTATACTTACTATCTCAAAATCAATCATTTTAGTTTTAAATATGCGCTTATTTAAATCAATCATCTGGATTTGCATGTTGCTCCCTATGATCAGTTTTTCGCAAACAGAAAGCAAACCGCTTTATCGCCAATTTTTAGACCTTCCTCCCCTTTTTTTAGATCGCATTCCAGATAGTTCGGCCCTTTCAAAGGAAGACTTCCAAAACAAAAAACCGGTATTAATCATGATGTTTAGTCCTGATTGCGACCATTGCCACCGGCAAACGCGCTCATTGTTGGATAGCATCCAATATTTAGAGAAGGTTCAAATATTATTGGTAAGCAACGCATCCTTTTCGGCAATTCAGAAATATTATCAAGACTTTAAACTAGCCGACCATGCCAATATTATCGTTGCAAGGGATGCCCGTTTTTTGTTAGGCACTTTTTTCCAAATCAAAAAATACCCTAGTTTATTTGCTTATACGCGCCGATTAAAACTAATTGAAGGATTTTCGGGTAATGTTCCAATTGCTACACTAATTGACCTTTATTAGCGCAACTATCCAGTTTTTTAAATCATTACTGTTCAAAATCATCTGCCTGCTGTAAAAAATCATTTTCTTGCAAAGCAGGATGTTGCAATTGCCCCTTACCTTTGCGGCGACAAATATATTTTCCATCATTAAATATTTTCACATATGAAGATTACAGTTGTAGGTGCAGGCGCGGTAGGTGCTACCTGTGCCGATAATATCGCCAGAAAAGAATTATGTACCGAATTAGTTTTGGTTGATATTAAAGAAGGCGTTGCAGAAGGTAAGGCTATGGATATGATGCAAACCGCCACCCTATTAGGTTTTGACACCCGTATTGTTGGCAGTACGAATGATTATAGCAAAACAGCAGGAACAGATGTTGCAGTAATTACAAGCGGCATTCCTCGTAAACCGGGTATGACACGTGAAGAATTGATTGGCATCAATGCCGGCATTGTAAAAACAGTAACTAAAAATATCTTAGAATACTCTCCAAACGCCATCATCATTATCATCAGTAATCCGATGGATACAATGACGTATTTAGCGTTACAATCTAGCGGATTGCCTAAAAACCGCATCATTGGTATGGGTGGTATTTTGGATAGCAGCCGTTTTAAATATTACCTATCAACTGCAATGGGCGTAACACCTAATGATTTGCAAGGCTTTGTAATTGGCGGTCATGGTGATACAACGATGATTCCTTTAACACGTTTGGCTACTTACCAAGGCGTACCGGTTAGCAACTACTTAGATGCGGAGGCTTTGAAAAAAGTAGCTGCCGATACAATGGTGGGTGGTGCAACTTTAACCGGCTTATTGGGCACTTCTGCATGGTATGCACCGGGTGCAGCCGGAGCGGCATTGGTTGAAAGCATTGTACGCGATGAGAAAAAATTATTTACTTGCTGCGTTAGCCTAGAAGGTGAATATGGTCAAAATGATATTTGCTTAGGCGTTCCGGTAATTATCGGTAAAAATGGTTGGGAAAAAGTGGTTGACTACAAATTAAACGAAGAAGAACAAGCCGCTTTTAATAAGAGTGCAGATGCCGTTCGTAATATGAATAGCGTTTTAAGTACTTTGAGTATATAATTCAATAAAATGAAATTAGAAACGGGGCTATGATGCCCCGTTTTTTTTATGGTTCAACGACACGAAAATTATAGTTGCTGACCATAGCTATGCTACTGAAGGGCTGCCGGATTGCAGTGTAAATACCCAACCGCCAGGTGGGATTGCAACGAAAAGCCGGAACCGCTGCTGCCATTTGCACAAAAGTTGACAGCCCCTAAAAAAATCAAACTTTTATTTTAACTTCAATAAACCAACGATTCATTTGCCTTTTTAGCCTAATACACAATAGGTTACAAACCAATTCGTTTAGCAAGCAATATATTAACCAATTGTTTTCAAATCAACTCGCATGCAATTATATATTAAAGAAATTCGCTACTTTAAAACAACCATCCTACTAATTTTTACAATCTTGTTAAGCAGTTATGCTTTTTATCATTGGGGGAATAAAGAATGGGTAGTAAAACTAGGTAAAGAAGATAGCCTTTTTGAATGGCTTACCACCCTCTGTTATTTAACAGCTGCTATATTCCTATATGCCACCTATCGCAAGCAAAAAAGCATATTTTATTTATTACTAGCCGCCGTTTTATTTTTTGGCGCTGGTGAAGAAATTAGCTGGGGTCAAAGATTGGTTGGATTTAATACTCCCGAAACCCTAACAAAAGTAAATGTGCAAGGTGAATTCAATATTCATAATTTGGAATTGTTTAACCGAAAACAACTGAATGGAGAAAACACTACCGGCTGGCGAAGATTATTGGAAATGGATTTACTCTTTAAACTATTCACGATCGCCTTTGGCTTTGTTTTACCTTTAGCAACCTATCACATTCAACCAATTGGCAAACTCGTAAAAAAATTACGCATACCGGTACCACCGGCAAGTTTAGGTATATTCTTTTTAGTGAATTGGGTGTTTCTCAAACTTTGTACTTTACATACCCCAACCGATACCGAATTAACTTTTGAATGGCGCGTTTTTATGGCAGGGCCAGAAACTTCGGAAGCCATTGCATCCTTTGTTTTACTTTGCATCGGCTACTATTTTTACCGGCACCGAAATAGTCATATAACCGGTTTAGATTTTAAACAACAAAATGCCAACTAAACAATTATAAATCCGAGTTAACAACTCGGATTTTTTTGCATTTGCCCAACTCCAAACAGGTTTGTATCTTCCTACCTTGCAAAAAACATTGCTTGAACTATGACAGATGAACGGAAATACTATGGCCTATGGTCGCTACCTGTATTGGTAGGAGCCTTGGGCTTTTTTGTAGATATCTATGATATGCTGCTTTTCAATATTGTGCGCAAGTCGAGCCTGCATGATCTTGGGGTAGCTGATGCTGCCATGAAACAGGTGGGTGAGCAAATATTAAGTTGGCAAATGATTGGCCTAACTATTGGTGGCATCACTTGGGGAATTATTGGAGATAAACTTGGACGCAAACAAGTTCTTTTTGGTTCTATTATCATTTATTCATTTGCCACCTTGGCCAACAGTATGATACAAACTGTTGATCAATATGTTTGGGTACGTTTTATAGCTGGCCTGGGATTGGCCGGCGAACTTGGCGCCAGTATTACCTTAACTAGCGAATTATTGCCACCGCAAAAACGAGGACCAGCAGCAGCAATTATTGCAACGAGTGGTGTAATGGGTACCATTGTAGCTTATTATATTCACTATTGGAGCGGCGAAAATTGGCGGCTTTGCTTTATGATTGGCGGTATAATGGGTTTGTTATTATTACT
>JBJOQA010000453.1:0-3343 GCA_046050225.1 Bacteroidota bacterium
TCCAACTTGCTTCTACGTTGATTGGTTGCGAGCAAGTCATCGTAAGGAAATGCTTTCTGCGGATACTTGTATAAGTACTCCATATAATAATGCGTGGGCACATTATCTTGATAGAAGTATAATTCTTTTACATCTTCACCATGATTACCATCGTAATTGCCTACGCCAAATAAACGCTCTTTTATTACCACATCCTTTCCATTCCACATCGCAACGGCAAAACATAAATGCTGAAAATAATCGCTAATGCCGGCGATCCCGTCTTCACCCCAACGGTAGGCTCTAAAATGTGATTGATTAAAAGGAAGATAACCCCAAGCGTCGCCATACTCACCATAATCCTCACGCACGGTACCCCATTGCCGCTCACTTACATAAGGGCCCCATTTTTCTAATGGAATTGCTTTTTTATTATTTACCGCCAGGCGTTGATGTTCTGCAGTCATGTTTATTTTTTTATAGGATATCCGTTTTTAAAAATCCTGTTACTATAACAATACCTTTTCCATCACCACACCTAAACTATAACTAATTCTAATTATAGCATAAAGTAACCCTTCCGCTAAAGTACTGATCTGCAAACGGATATCTACACGAATAGATTGCAATTAGTGCTCAAATCTTTTTTCAAAACATCAAATATAATGGAATTGCAACTTGTAAGAAGTTTCCTACAAGTAATTAGCGATAGTGATTTTATAACAATTCCAACTACAAACACACGCTAAAAACTGCTACAGCACTGCATTTCATACACATTCGGCATTAATCTTATTTTCTCAACAGTACTCAAAGTGCTGAATACCAATACTTACAAACAATATTGAAATATTGCTATCGTTTCATCAAAAGCGACCACTTTCTAAAAACTGTTTTTATGAATACGCATACCAACACTTTAACTAACAAAGACGATTTCATGTCGTTCTTCCGCGACGAAAAAAAGATTCAATTGCTAACGCAAGAAGATAAAGCTGAAATAGCCAAACATATTCTTGCCAGCACGGCCAAACTCAATAAGTCAGAATTGGAAGAGATATGGAATGATTATTCAAGCGCCATTCACCAATTGGTGGAGCAAAAAAATAGCTTGCCCGTATTTTAACCAAAACTGCCGTTGACCAAACTAACAAACTAACTACCAAAAGAGAAAAACCGGAACTAACTGCTTACCATTCACTCCTTGAAAAACAAAGCCATGCCAATTACCATTAATCGAATGAAACCCTTCTTCTCGCCTGATCCTAAAAGGGTAATTGTACGTTTTTTCATGCCGGGCGGAGAACATCGTGCGAAAAAAATCATCACCCGCATTGATGCCATGCGCGAAGAAGATGCGCTTCAAGTACTCAATCAAATCTTGCGCGAATTTTCTAATCGCCATCGCAACATCACCCGTATATTCATGAAACATTACGATCGTATTGCATATTTGTTTGAACCGTTGGGTGTGCGTGCCGATACATTGTCGAAGGAGCGTAAATTATTAATTGGCGCCTATTTCACACACGAATACTCCATTGAGTCGGCTGCGTTTTTCAACCCTTCCATGGTGGAAGATCCTGATCAATCGCATCTTGAAAGTGGCCAAAAACGCGTCATTGTTAGCTTTCGTGCCACCGGTGAAGGACATGTTTCTTCCATCGCTTTCCGTGGTGCCATTATCGACAGCAACAATAACCTCGAATTTAGTCCGGTTAGTAAATTGGTAGATATCGCCGAAACCATTCAATTACATGAGTACAGCAAAGCTGATTTTTTAGCAAAATTGCATGACTTAAAATTAGAAAATACCGGTGTAGTTGAAGCGGTATTTAATAATGTGAACGAAACATTTTTATTTCGCGAATTACGCAACAGTATTCAGCAATATACTTCATCGCACGAACTAACGGTTGAAACCGATCGCGCAATTTCTGCCATACGCATGATTGCCGATGCACAATATCAAATCAGTTTTTCGCTGGATACGTCCATCTCCGAACGTGTGATTTTTCCGGTTACCGATTCAGAAAGTAACGGTATTGAAGATGCACGCTTTGTAAAATTTACCGAAGATGATGGAACGGTTAAATACTATGCAACTTACACTGCATACAATGGCCATGTCATCATGCCGCAAATGATTGAAACTACTGATTTCTATACATTTAAGGTAATGCCCATCTATGGTAAAAATGCGCAAAACAAAGGCATGGCGCTGTTTCCACGTAAAGTAAACGGTAAGTATGCCATGCTTTCGCGCCAAGATGGTGAAAACAATTATATCCTTTTTAGCGATACCGTAAATAACTGGGATGGTGATTGCACGTTGCTACAAGAACCCGAATATCCATGGGAATTTGTACAACTGGGTAACAGCGGTAGTCCGCTCGAAACCGATAAAGGTTGGCTCGTTATTACGCACGGTGTAGGTGCAATGCGCAAATATGTATTAGGCGCGGTTTTGTTGGATTTACATAATCCTGCAAAAGTTATTGCCAAAATGAGCAGTCCGTTGTTAGTGGCCAACGAGGTAGAACGCGAAGGCTATGTTCCTAACGTAGTGTACAGTTGCGGCTCTATTATTCATAACGATGATGTGTTGATTCCTTATGCAATGAGTGATACTAGCTCGGGCTTTGCAACCGTTGCACTTAAAGATTTATTCGACAATTTAGAATACATCGAACCTATTGATTCAATAGATGCTGCCCAAGCGCAACGCAAAATTTTGATTGTTGAAGATGACCCGATTAATACGGTATTACTGTCAAAAATTTTATCGGATGAAGGCTATGCTATCAACACAGCATCTGATGGATTGAATGCCTTGGTAGAAATTAATAAGTCGAACTACGATTTGATTCTGTCGGATATCACTATGCCCAATTTCACGGGTTATCAACTACTCGACTTCTTAAAAACCAAAAATATTGAAATACCGGTAGTGTTCCTCAGTGGCCACACCAGCGAAGAAGATGAAATCAGAGGTTTACAATTAGGTGCCATCGAATACCTGCGTAAGCCGGTTCGCGCCGATTTATTACGACTTCGACTGAAGAACATCTTCGCATAAACTTAGTAATTTAACAGGTAGAATGGATCATCGAAAGGTGGTCCATTTTTTTGCCCCCCGGTAGCCTGGCGTATCAATTTTTTACAACGTTCGGGGGACCCTGAACGGGGTGAAGTAGGTTTGAAGGTTCGCATCGTTTCAACGTTTGAATCGTTTCAGCGTTTAATTCGTTTCAGGTTTAAAAGTTTAAGGTCTAAGGTTTAAGGTTGGGTTTACGGTTGGGTTTACGGTCGCCGCTCCGCTGGATGGAGGAAGGTTTTAAGGTTTGAATCGTTTAAACGTTTA
>JBJOQA010000454.1:0-20877 GCA_046050225.1 Bacteroidota bacterium
CGTGTATTTGCAATAAAAGGAACATTCAATATTCAAACAGCACCGGAATCAGGTACAAAAATCGTGTTCCGCGTGCCTTTATAATCAAAACTTAAAAAACAAAATAATGAACTTTGAAAGAATCATTTTAGCCGACGATCACAGTTTTATTCGACTGGGACTGGTGCAAATTTTGCAGGACGAATATCCGCAAGCATTTATTTGCGATGTTGCTGATGGCGAAAGTTTGGTTAAAGAAGTTATGAATAATGACTGGGATTTAGTTATAACCGATTTAGATATGCAGGGCAGGAGTGGACTAGATGCATTGGAACAAATCAAGTCAATAAAGCCCCATTTGCCGGTTTTAATTTTGAGTATTTATCCGGAAGAATTATATGCAGTACGAGCCCTAAAGGCAGGTGCATCCGGTTATTTAAATAAAAATTCAGCACCTGAGGAATTAATATTAGCTATGCAGCGTATAGCATTAGGAAAGAAATATATTACCTCTGAAGTTGCCGAACGCCTAGTTGAAATGAAGGGAGATAAGAAACCTCATGAATTATTGTCGAATAGAGAATTTGAAGTATTTAAATTACTAGCCTCCGGTAGAACTTTGAGTCAAATTGCTGATTCATTGTCGTTAGCATTATCTACTGTAAGTACACACCGTGCAAGAATTTTGGAGAAACTTAATTTATCTACCAATACCGAACTAACACGCTATGCAATATCACATCATATATTGAATGATTTGAGTTATTGAGTGTTTCCTAATTTGAAATAAAGATTAGTACCATTGAATGTTGGTGGTTTTATAGTATTTATAGCTACAGTGTATAGAAAAAAAATGCCACCTTATTAATATGTTTTATGCTATTGGTAGGCTGAAAATATATAAGGTATTTTACAAAGAATTAGCTATAGGCAATGTGGTCGCAATTAGCGTTTTCTTAATAGAAAATGCGATTTTAATAGGAGAGGTGTTATCCGGTTGCAATAATTGAATTTTAAAAATTCATTTCAGCAAAGGGTACGATTCGTTGCCAGATATTTTACACTTACATTATCACCAACTGCATGGAACTTAAAAGAATTATTCTTGCCGATGATCACGGGTTTATCCGCCTTGGCTTGAAGCATATCCTTAAATCTGAATTTCCGGATGCTTATATTTTGGATGTAGCAGATGGCGATGCGCTTGTAAAGGAGGTTACAGAGAATGATTGGGATTTGGTACTGACTGATTTAGATATGGAAGGTAAAAATGGATTTGAAGCCCTACAAGACATTCGCCAAATAAAGCCAAATATTCCTGTGCTTGTTTTAAGTGTTTTTCCGGAAGAGCTGTACGCTGTGCGCATGCTAAAGGCCGGTGCAGCAGGATATTTAAACAAAACATCCTCTCCCAAAGAATTAATTGCAGCCATTCATCGAATACAAATTGGCAAAAAGTATATTACGCCTGAAATTGCCGAAAGATTGATTGAGTCGAAAGAAGACATGCGCCCGCATGAGTTATTATCTAATCGAGAGTTCGAAATTTTTAAACAAATTGCCTCGGGAAGAACCTTAAGCCAAATTGCGCAATCTTTAGATTTAGCCCTTTCAACTGTTAGTACTTACAGGGGGCGAATTTTAGAAAAATTAAAAGTAACCACCAACGCCGAATTAACGCGTTATGCAATTGCCAACAAACTTACGCACAACGATTATTTAGATTGATTTAACGGGGCTTGTGTTAAATTTCGTGTAACTATTAATGTTAGTATTTTGCCCCACGGTCATTTCTCCAAATTAATTGCTAATCGTATTTTATACTACAGTTACTAGTATTAAATTTTCGACGAATTCATGGTATTGGCTATTCTTTAATCATGTTATGTTTCGGTACTTTATGTTGTAAATGAACGTTTAATAATTGTAACAATTTTAATCAATGTTGTTTTAATATCGGTTGTAAAAATTGATTTTTTGAGCATGTAAACGACTAAATTTTTAAAAAAATGCGCGCAAATATTCCCGGACATAATTACACATTAGCCAACGCCGAAAATAAACATATTGAGGGGCAGGCTTTACAATTTGTGCATCATGAACCAGTGAATTATGAAACCGGAGAATATCGCTTGTTTGCAGATGGTACCACCGAACAAGAAGTTTTGATATGCTTAATTGATCGGCTTATTTTTTTGAATAAAAATAGGCAAGCGCAAAATTTGGATTCCATCATTTTCAAATTACAGGATTGCTTATTACAATTAGAAGGAAAAGCCATAGAAAATGCAAGCATGAAGCAAGGGAATATGCGTGTGGCTTAAAGGAAATTTAAAACTGTGTTTTGTTTTATAGAGGAGTGATTGCCTCAAAGTTAGGGTGAAATTTGCCCATTTTTAGTCCGTATCGCTATGATGCTGTTATAAAAAATGAATTACCAACCCTTCAATGGGTTTACGTATAAATGCGCTTTTTATTAAAGGGCTGTATGGCTACAGGTCGCCAGTTTCCACTGGGGGCCTTTTTTATTCTACCACTAAATTACCGGGTATTCTAAATTTCTTTCCGGCTACAATTGTTAAGGTACATCCCGGCGGAATCCTTTGAGTTGTATTCAAAACACATTCTCCAAAAATAGGAGGATTGATTATAATTTGATCACCTGTTTGCAATTCTGCCGGAGGAATTTGTTGGTTCATCCAATTGGCAGCATCCGTCCAATTGCCATTTCCATTAAATGTATAAAGCGTGGTTGTTGCCGTGGCACACATTACATAATTCAAGTTTTTCCAAATTGTGTTACAAAATTGAGAAGGCACTTCAATGGATTCACCAGGCGGATTGCCCATTCTGATAACCACTAAGCCTTTAGAAGGAGCAATACTTGCAATTTGACCGTTTTTGCCCAATGCCGCATACATATCGGCCGGCGCATCCGGTGCATATGAACCGGGGAAAGAAAATTGTAAGCTCGGCAACATAAATGAACCCTTGCCATTTAGCCACCATAAATAGCCGTATGCCGGATTAATGTTTTGAGAACTATTCAACATTTGTTGTTTATAAACGGGATCTCGCAACACCGTATCTCCATTCCAAATGCAATTATTTTGCACCAATAAGGCAAATCTGGCCATACTTCTAGCCTTGCTATAATAAACGTTGTCGTAATCAACGGTTAGCCACAAACCGGTCATGCCTATTTTACTTTTAATTTTAGCGGTAGTATAGGTGTTAATATTTTGACCGGTAGCATTTTCAATCACTTTTTCTAGCAGGGTATAAGGGGCATTATGATAAGCCCAACGTGTTGCGGCAGGGGCCAAATATTGCAAACAGGTATCTAGGGTGCAATGATTATCGGGTACGCCATCGTTTAAGCCGGTTGTCATGGTAACCTGATGCAATACTTTTATATTATTTTCTTGTGCAACCGTGGCATTCGTCCAACCACTGCCTAAATATTTAGCGCTGGTATCTTGTAAACTGAGATATTGTTCCTCTTGTGCTTTGCCAATCAGTAATGAAGTAAGTGATTTTCCTGCCGATGCCCAATACCATGTACTATCGGCAGTAAAGCTGCCAAAATATTTTTCGAGCACAATTTTGCCGTCTTTTAATACAATAAAAGCCTTGGTATTATTCAATTCCAAAAAACGATACAGCGAATCTATGCGGTTCGTGCACCAGCCCAATGAGCTCGCACTAGTTGAATCCCAAGGGAGATTGTTATTGATAGGAGGGAGATACAGATTTTGACTTCTTACTATTGACAAGAAACTACAGCAGAGTAGAATTAGAAATATAAACTTTTTCATTAGGTTGCTTTGGCTGGAGGTTGACTAAAAAAAAGACGCAAAGTTTAATGATCTAAATTGCATTAAAGAAATAATATCTTCGTACGAATATAGTTAAGAATGGAAACGAGTCAACAATTTTTAGCAATTAATAAGGCATCTTGGAACCACCGAACAGTGGCACATCTAAATACGCCTTTTTACAATTTACCTGGCTTTATGCAAGGTGAAAATATGCTTAAATCAATTGAATTGAACCTATTAGGAGATATCAGTGGTTTAAAAGTGCTACATCTGCAATGTCATTTTGGATTAGATACGCTTTCGCTTGCGCGCATGGGTGCACAGGTAACGGGGGTAGATCTTTCGGATGTAGCTATACAGCAGGCGCAGACAATTGCAGCAGAAAGCGGTATCAACGCCTCTTTTATTTGTTGCGATGTATATGATTTGCCCAATCATTTAAACGAAAAGTTTGACCTCGTTTTTACCAGTTATGGCACCATTACCTGGTTGCCCGATTTGGATAAATGGGCCCATATTATTCAACATTTTTTAAAGACCGAAGGGCGATTTGTTTTTGCTGAATTTCATCCGGTTGTTTGGATGTTTGATGATAATTTTTCGAAACTGCAATACGATTATTTTAATACTGCTCCTATTGTTGAAACCGAGGCCGGTACTTACGCCGACCAAGCTGCCGATTTATCGTTGCAATATGTTACCTGGAATCATCCGATTTCAGAGGTGTTGCAGGCATTAATCAAAAATGGCTTAGCCCTTCAACAATTTCAAGAATTTGATTATTCGCCTTATCCATGTTTTAAAAATTTGATAGAAAAATCACCGGGTAAATTTGTGGTGGAACATGTAAAAACGGCGATGCCGATGGTTTATGCAATTGAAGCCCAAAAGCATAGTTAACTTAATTGCCAAATCGGCAACAATCAATAATTTGGATATGCCATTTAGATAGTTGTTAGTCTATTCTTTTTAAACCCAAACCCGGGAGATTATTGCAGTACATCATTCCGTCTTTTACAATAAAACCTTCGGTTACCCAATCACGACTTAAATCAAAGCTTCCATCCAAATCGAGGTAACGGGTATTATTACACGAATATGCAACATGCAAGGCCGCTGTTATACTGGCCATACTTTCATCGTTGCATCCCCAAAATAATTGAATGCCCGAAAGTTCTGCGATTTTAGCAATATTTTTAGCGCCGGTGATACCGCCACATTTCATGAGTTTGATGTTAAAGATGCCGTATGGTATAGGCGCTTGTGCAAGTGCCAATGCTGAATACGCATCTTTGAGCGATTCGTCTGCTGCCAATAGTTTTCTTTCTTGTTCGGATAACGTTTGCAATAAGGTATCTTTTCCACTAGGGAGCGGTTGCTCTATTAACTCTAATTGAATATGATTGGTGGCCTGAATAAATTTTTGTAAAGCGGGTATGTCGTAACCCTGATTGGCATCCACGCGAAGGCGAATTTGGTTGCCAAATTTTTCATGCAGCTTTATTACGCGTTCAATGTCTTCTTCAACCGCATTGCCGGTTTTAATTTTCATTACCTTAAAGCCTGCTGCATAATTGGCTGCCGCCTCTTCTAACATTTCTTGTGTTGGCTTGATGCCGATAGTGATAGAAGTAGGTAGTACTTCAATTTTTCGGCCTAAATAGTTTACAACGGATACGTCGATATATTGACAAAACGCATCATGCATTGCAATATCTAATGCCGCTACCGTACCCGGGTAAATAGGATATTGTTGAATCGTTTCGTCGATGATTTGGTTAAAATGACGAATATCTCTGCCTACTAAATTTTGGAAGAAAGGTTGTTGCAAATTTTGTAGCGTTTGCAAAGGAGTTTCGCCCACCACTTCTTCAAATGGGTTGGCCGAACCCAAGCCCCGCATGCCATTATCCAACACCACTTCAAAAAAAACAATCTCGGTGCTGGTAATAGTTTTATAAGCAATGGTATAGGGTTTGGTTAGAGGCAGTGCTTCTAGCCATGCGCGTATTTCAACTATTTTCATGCTTTTGTTGATTGAATGATGGATTGTAATACAGGAATGATTGCATCCACACCTTCTTGCAAAGGCAATAAAATTGGGATGTTTAGTTCTTGAGCATAGGCTGTTTGAAAAGCTTTAGCTTCTTCATCTGAACATAATTCGGTATTGAGTGCAACGGCAATTACTTCGGCGCCGTACATATTAATTAATTCAATTTCTGATGCTACAGAATGAATGACACCCCATTCGGGGAGATGTTCGTAATGCAGGCGCTTAGGCGCGTGTACCAATATTACTTTTTTTGCATTACCGGATACTAACATTTCAGAACCGCATGGGCCTGATGGATTACGCAAAGCAGATTGCCCTTCAATTAACAATAAATCAGGATTGGTTTCTTTCCAACAAGAAACAATGGCATGCTCTAATTCGCCGGATATAAAATCGTTTAAAGTTGAATCAAAAATGAACCCATATTTACCGCCTTGTAACCATCCGGTTTGGCCGGTGTAAATCATTTGTGCTTGGATATTGTTTTGTGCGCAGGCTTCACGTACTAGCCTGCAAGTTGTTCTTTTACCTAATGCACAATCGGTGCCAATAACGGCAATAATTGGTGCAGATACATTGAAAATATCACCACTCCAAAAATGTAGGTCTTTTCGAGCTTTCGGTTTTCGTACATCAATTAATTCAACGTCATGTAAATTGGCTAATTCAACCATTTCGGGCATATTGCTCAAAAAATCATGTAAGCCATTTACCAACGAAATTTTGTGTTGAATACAAGTTTGCAAAATGGGTTTAAAATGCTCGGGCAAAATACCGCCAACAGTGGCAATACCAATGATACAATATTGGATGTCGGGAAATTGCGCAATGGCTTCTTCAACTGTAGCAATTACCGGAATATTACGTTCCTTTCCATCCAGCACCACACCTGCATCCTTACCTGCATGTTTACTGTCTATTACCGTTACAATATGAAATCTTTCAGTGCCTCTAATTAATCCGTGTGCCGTTTTTGCGTCGGTTTCATGTAACATGCCATCGGTGAGTACCATGGCTTTGGGTAAAAACTGTTGATTCATCTTCAAATTTATTTCGGGTTGTAATTTACTGTTCTTTGCCTACAAATTCGCCGGGAAATGCACCGGTATGGGTTTTGTTTTGGTATACCAGTTGGCCGTTTACCCAAACCTTTTCAATACCGTCGGAAAGGGCTTTGGGATTGGCGATATTGGCATTATCTTTTACGGTATTGGGGTCAATTAATACAAGATCAGCAAAATAACCGGGTGCTATGGTTCCGCGGTTGGAGATACCGGTATGTTCGGCAGATAAAGCGGTCATTTTGTGAATGGCTGTTTCCCAACTCATCACTTTTAATTCTTTAACATAACGGGATAGGATACGCGTAAAACTGCCATAGCCGCGTGGGTGGCCACCATTGGCGCCATCCGAACAAACATTGGTATGCCCCCAAGTTAAAAAATTGATGATGTCTCGATCGGTCATTGATTTACCCATAATTGTTTCTATGCCGCTTGCTTGCGGATGCGCTACTTCATAGGCAGCGGCAGTTGCCACCAAGTAAAGTAGGGTTTGAGCCGGCGTTTCATTGCGTAGTTTGGCAATTGCACCTACTGTTTTACCTCGATAATTGGAATCAGGAGCAAATCGCACCATTACCGATCCGTCGGGGTCAAATAAATGGTCGGTAGCAAATTGCGCACCTGCTAATTTGTCGAAATCTTTTTTGGGAAACAACACCCTAATCGTACTGTTCCAAAAATCATAGGGGTAACAATCGGCGGTTATATCAATGCCTTCATTGCGTGCTTGTTGCAGTTGTGCAATCAATAGGGCAGAACTGTTCCAATCATCTTTTAAGGCTAATTTAATATGCGATATTTGTACCGGCAGTTTGGCAATTCTACCTATTTGAATAATCTCATCAATGGCATCCGTCATGATAATATCCTCGCTTCTAATATGGCTGATATATTTACCTTTAGCGGCTGCCGTAGTTTTGGCTAATTCAATTACTTCCTCGCGACTGCTGTAAAATGCGCCTTCATATTCTAGTCCGGTAGACAATCCCAAGGAACCTTTTTTCAAATCTTCCTGTAATAGAATTTTAATTTTTTCCAATTCTGCTGCAGTTGCCGGACGGCTTAATTGATCGCTACCCATTACTTGTTCGCGAATACTGGTATGACCGGTGTAGGTGGCTACATTTATGGCAGCCGGTATTTGTAGCAGATTTGCTTTAATGGTATCAACCGGATAACTATCGCCATCTTGACCAGATACAATAGTAGTAACGCCCTGATTGAGGGCACCTAATGCTTCAGGAAATTTTTTGAGAGATCCTCCCAAATGACTATGACTATCAATAAAACCCGGTGCTAAAATTTTACCCTCACCATCAATGATCGTTTCGTTGGCAAAGGGTTTGAGATTGCCCACTGCAATAATTTTTTTGCCTTCTATTCTAACAGCAGCATTACGTGCCGGCGTACCCGTACCATCCATCAAAACAATGTTTTGAATTAAAGTAGTTGGTGTAATTTTTATAGAATCTAGTTTTGAAAATTTAATGGCTGCTTGTATGGCATTTCCATTTGATCCGCTACTTAATACAATGGTTGTGCGTTTTAATTTAGTGTCGCGGATGATTACATTTCTAAAACCTGTCCAACCGCCTGTATGCCAATAAACCCCCGAACCGGGTTTACCAATTGCCCATCCTAATCCATATGGATGCGTGGTGCCATCTTTTAAAATGGCTGGTTGAAAAGCAAGTTGCAAGGTTTTTTGCGTAATAAGTTTGTTGCCATACAAACTTTGATCCCATATTAACAGATCTTCTACTGAACTAAAGATATTGCCATCGCCTACCACACCATCTAAATACGTGAAATCGTCAATTTTAGGTGTTTCACCGTTTTCAGCAAAACCAATCGCGCGATTGCTTGGAGGAAGTGGCATTCCAATATGATAAACATAACTGTTTTTTAAACCCAAAGGTTTTGCAATGTATTGCGCGAAAAAATTAGCAAAAGGTTGTTTCGTTATTTTTTCAATGATGCTTACCAGCAGCACATAGTTGGTATTGCAATAACGCCATTGTGTACCCGAAGCAAAATCAAGCGGTGGATGCAGTTTTACAAATAGGTTAATAAGACCTTCATTATTTAATGTGTCTAACGGGCTTCTAATTTGTTGAAACAATTCAAAGTATTCGGGGATACCGGAAGTGTGTTGTAATAGCTGCTGAATGGTTACGGAAGGATAAGGCATTTCTGGGATAAACTGCGCTAAGGAGTCGCTCAGTTGAATTTGCCCCTTTTCCTGCAACATCAAAATACTTATGGCAACAAACTGTTTGCTTACCGATGCTAAATTGAATGCTGTTTGGGTATTGAGTGGTTGATTGGCCAGTGGATCTGCATTTCCTAAAGCTTTTTTCGAAATAACTTTCCCATTTTCGGCATATAGATAGGTGCCATTAAATCGATGGGTTTGATGTAAAGATTGCAAGGCATTTTCGAAAGTGGGCAGATAATCTTTTTGACCAAATGATACCATCGCGTAAAGGGATAGTAAAATGAGCCAGCTAGTTTTTTTCATCACAGCATAATTTTTTTAAAGATACATTGTGATTAACATATAATCCATTACTTGTAGTAGGAAAAGATTTTTCCTACGCGCGGTATGGCTGATCAAGGTACAAATGTTTGGTGGCTGCGGGATTGCAGCGTAAAGCCCCCCGCTTTATCGGGGGCTTGTAGCGTAAAGCCCGGCATGTGGTTGATACATGCACAATTGAACAAAGCCCCTGAATTGATTTTTATTTTTATTAACGAAATCAGGAATGATGTTTGTGTTGCAAGCATTGCACTAAACACTAATTATATGATCCAAAAAACAATCCTAGCGTTATTTATTGGCGCAGCAACCCTTGTATCTTGTAGCAAATCTAATACTAGTACTTCCGGTTCGTCAAGCGTTGATTGCAGCACGGTTACCAGTACTTTTGCTGCCAACGTATTGCCTTTGATTCAAACATCTTGCAATACCAATTCGAGTTGTCATGCAACCGGCAGTAGCAGAGGGCCGGGGGCATTAACTACGTATCAGCAGATTTATAGTAATAGAAGTTCTATTCGGTCGTCTGTTTCAAGTGGATCGATGCCGCAGGGAAGTTCACTCAGTTCGGCGCAAAAAAATATTATTTTATGTTGGATAGATAATGGCGCAGCCAATAATTAAAAAGAAACCCGCTGCAACAATTGCAGCGGGTTTCTTTTTTTATGTTTTGCAGTAAAAAATTAGCTCGTTTTTTTCACTTTCACGGCGGTAGGGCCTTTATGGCTCATTTCAATTTCAAATTCTACCACATCCATTTCTTGTAGTGGTTGACTTAGTTCATTGATATGAACAAAAACACGTTCTTGGTTGAGATGGTCTTTAATAAAACCATAACCTTTCGACATATTGAAAAAAGTAACCGTTCCTTTGTGAATTCTGTCTTCGGGGCTTATTTCACCGGCTTTAGGAACGCCGATTTCGATATCTTCTACGTTGATTTGCTTACGCTTGGTGGGGTCGGGTGGGGTTGAAGTAAAATTGCCATTTTCATCGATATACATAATCATGTCATCGAAATTTTTAGCGCCACCTTCTTTTCTTTCTTTCTTCTTTTCTTCTTTCTCTTTTTTAAGTTGTTGTTTTTTCTTTTCCCTTTCCTTTTTGTTCCAGGATTCTGCCATGTTGTGTTGATTGATGATGAATGGTGTTGATAGATCTGAAGAAAAAATTGAATGATGATTTCGGCAGATGGCATGAAGGTACCATTTTTCGCGCACCTAAACTAATTAATAGCAGAAACAGCTTCAAAAATGGCTTGAAATGGCATCTATTAGTTGTTGCCGATAATATGTTGTATCTTTGCAGTTCTTTACGTTAGTGCGCTTTGTGTTGGTGCGGTTTATTTCCTTTCCCAATATGGTGATGTGTTAACCTAAGGCAGATAATGTGCCTGATCTGTTTCAGGCAGCCTTATCACATTTATTACCTTAAAATTTCATTTTTTGACTTTTAACGAACTATCGCTCATTGAGCCGATCTTATCGGCCTTGAGCCAGGAGGGGTATGAAAAGCCTACTCCCATCCAACAAAAAGCCATACCGGCTATTTTGGAAAAACGCGATTTATTGGGTTGTGCCCAAACCGGAACCGGTAAAACAGCAGCCTTTACCATTCCGATTTTGCAATTGTTACATCAGCAATTTCCGGGAAAAGCGCGCAAAATGGGTATTAAAGCCCTCGTGTTAACACCAACGCGCGAATTGGCTATTCAAATTGGCGAAAGTATTGCAGCCTACGGCAGAAATTTGCCTTTGAAACATACCGTAATTTTTGGCGGCGTTTCGCAGCACAGTCAAGTACAAGCTATTCAACAAGGCGTAGATATATTGGTGGCTACGCCCGGAAGGCTTTTAGATTTGATTCAACAAGGATTTATCTCTTTAAATAATATTTCCTTTTTTATTTTAGATGAGGCCGATCGTATGTTGGATATGGGTTTTGTGCATGATGTAAAACGTGTTATTGTAAAATTACCTACGCAACGTCAAACCCTATTTTTCTCGGCAACCATGCCGCAAGAAATTATGCAGTTGGCCAATATTTTGTTGACCAATCCCGTAAAAGTGGAAGTAACGCCTGTAAGTTCAACGGTTGATATCATTCAACAAACTTTATACTATGTTGAAAAGCCTCATAAGTTGCCTTTAATGGTAGATTTATTGAAAGACGAAGGCATAGAAACTTTGTTGGTGTTTACACAAATGAAACATGCTGCCGATAAACTTGTAAAAAGTTTAGCGCATGTGGGTATTCATGCCGAAGCGATACATGGTAATAAATCTCAAAATGCTCGTCAGCGCGCATTAGAAAATTTTAAAACCCGTAAAACCAGAGTATTGGTGGCTACCGATATTGCAGCGCGTGGAATTGATATTGACGAGTTAACGCATGTATTGAATTTTGATTTGCCTAATATCCCAGAAACTTATGTGCATCGAATCGGTCGTACCGGTAGAGCAGGTTCTAGCGGTGTTGCCATTTCATTCTGCGATTCATCTGAAAAGCCTTTCTTAAAAGATATTCAATCATTAATTAAGAAAACGATACCGGTTGTAAATGGCCATGCTTATGAAGGTATTCCCTTGCCGCCGCAGCAACCATCTAGTCCACGCGGTGGCGGTGCTCCTCGTAATAGAAATGGTGCACAAGCAAATTCAAATAATAAACCGGGAATGAAACGCAAGTTTCAGCCAAAAGGAGCGCAACGTCATTTTAATAGTCAAACACGTTCTCACGCGTAATTTTTCAAGTAATTTATAATAAAGGAGTCGACAGGTTGTCGGCTCTTTTTTTGTGCCCTCATCAGTTTTTAGTGGTAATCCTCGTAATTTAATTGAGTAGGTAAAATGCCCCAAAATCGAACATCGTAATTATTCTACAGAAACATAGTATTTGCGTCGACATGTTTCGGCTTGCTTAATTTGGGTCAAAATTGTGCTTTTCAGCTAACTTTCCATAACCCATTGAATGGCTAAAAGTTAGCATGGTAAAGGGTTTGCGGGATATGCTAAAAAATACCTTCCTTTTTTATTCATTGTTAAATAAAATAAGGTGAATTACCTGTCCCAAAAAAGTCAACAATAAATGCATTAAAACTGCATTATTCCATTATAAGCCGCTACATGCGGATTGGTTTTCATTTGAGTGGTTCGTTCATTCTATTTGAATGCAGCTTGAAAAGGTGAGAACCTTACCTAAAAATGAGAATTGTATAGGGAGTTGTTTATGAAAAAGAATATTCCACTTTTTATTATTTTATTGGCACTCATCTTTGGCGCTGAGGGGCTCGTGCATATTTTTATCACACAACATAAAATGCCATGGGGTATACCACCTTATTTGTGGGATGCATCGGCATTGGTATTGGTATTAACGCCATTTATTTATTGGCAAATTGTACGGGCCCAACGCGTGGCTAAAGAAGCCGAAAAAGCAAGGCAAGAAAATTTGCAACAATTAACCTTGGCCTTAAATGAAGTGATTTCGTTAAAGAAAGCGTTAGACGAAACTGCAATTGTAGCTATTACTGATCAAAAAGGAAAAATTATATCCGCCAATGATAAATTTTGTGAAATAAGTGGTTATTCTCGTGAGGAGTTGCTGGGGAAGGATCACCGCATTTTAAATTCGGGGTATCATGATAAGGCCTATATCGCCGAATTATGGAAGACTATTATTTCCGGAAAGGTATGGAAGGGAGAGTTTAAGAATAAAAATAAGGCGGGTGAGTATTATTGGGTAGATTCAACCATTGTACCATTTTTAGATGAAATGGGTAAGCCTTATCAATATGTTGCCATTCGATACGATATCACTGCACGTAAACATATTATGCAAGAATTGCAGCGTTTATCAGCTTTTCAGCAAGTGATATTAAACGGCACCAAATATGCCATAACTTATACCGATCCCACAGGGAAAATAATTGGATTTAATAAAGGTGCCGAGAATATGTTAGGCTATACCGCGCAAGAGATGATTGCATTGGGAACGCCTGCAATTTTACATGATCCTAGCGAGATAATTCAAATGGCCGCTCGCCTAAGTGAAGAGTATGGTTTTAAGATTGAACCTGGCTTCGAAGTATTTGTTATGAAATCTAGAACCGCTGGTTCGGAAGAAAACGAATGGACCTATATCAAGAAAAATGGAAGCAAGATTATTGTTAATTTAACTGTTTCAACTTTGCGCGACAGTAACCAAGAAATTATTGGTTATATGGGTATTGCTGATGATATTACCCAAAGAAAAAAAGCTGAACAAGAATTGATAAAAGCCAAAGAACAAGCGGTGGCGGCAAGTATTGCCAAATCAGACTTTTTGGCCAATATGAGTCATGAAATTAGAACCCCATTAAATGGGGTAATAGGTTTTAGTGATTTGCTATTAAAGACGCAAATGACCGCTACTCAGCAACAATATATGACCATTGTAAATCAATCTGCAAACGGGTTGTTGGATATTGTTAATGAAATTTTGGATTTTTCAAAAATTGAAGCCGGTAAGTTGGAATTAGATATAGATAAAACAGACTTATTAGAACTTACCTCTCAAATAGCCGATGTAGTAACCTTTCAGGTGCAACAAAAAAACTTGGAAATGCTATTAGAGGTTTCGCCAACTTTACCGCGTTATATATGGACGGATGCGGTTCGATTGAGGCAGATTTTGGTAAACTTATTAAGCAATGCGGTTAAGTTTACCGAAAAAGGGGAGATAAAATTAAAAGTTTCTCTTACGGCAAAATTGGGTGATGAGGCGCGGTTTAGATTTGAGGTGCAAGATTCCGGCATTGGAATCGCTTCTAAAAATTTGGGTAAAATATTCAAAGCCTTTGAACAAGCAGATACATCTACCACCAGAAAATTTGGCGGTACCGGACTCGGTTTAAACATTGCGAATAAATTGTTGGGGATGATGCATGGTAGTTCATTAAAAGTAGAAAGTGAACTAGGTGTTGGAAGTGTGTTTTATTTTGATGTTGTAATGAAAACTGAAGAAGGGGCGCCTTTCAATCATATTAATCTTGCTGATATTAAGCAGGTTTTAATTGTTGATGATAATGCCAATAATCGGCATATTATCCTTGAAATGTTGCGCATCAGAAATATCCATACGGTTTTTGCCAAAGATGGTTTTGAAGCAATTGAAATTATGAAAACTGATCAAATATTTGATGTGGTGATCATGGATTATCAAATGCCTGAAATGGATGGCTTACAAACCGTTAAAGAAATTAGAAACTTACCGCATCGAGCGGTTGGCAAATTGCCCATTATTTTATTGTCTAGTGCTTCAGAAGATGAGGCTGTTTTAGCTGCATATCGATCTTCAGAAATCAATATGCGCTTAACCAAGCCTATTAAAACAGATCAATTGTATGAAGCATTGTCCCGAATTCGTCAGCCCCAAAATGAAAATGAAATGTTAGTTCCTGAAAGCATTAGTGCGGCAGAAGAACTGCTACCTAAGCACCTAAAGATTTTAATTGCAGATGATAATGATATCAATTTGCTTTTAGCTTCAACCATCATGAATAATATTTTGCCCGATGCCCTAATTATAGAAGCACGTGATGGAAATGAAGTGTTGAACCAATTTGTAAATCATCATCCCGACATTGTTTTTATGGATATACAAATGCCCGAAATGAATGGATACGAAGCTTCGCAAAAAATTAGAGCGTTATCATTTGGCAAAGAAGTGCCCATAATTGCATTAACAGCCGGAACCGTTTCGGGTGAAAAGGAGCGATGTATTGAGGCGGGTATGAACGATTATATCAGTAAACCTTTTGTAAACGGTGCCATTATCGATATATTGAAGGAATATATACACAATAAACGAATTGCGGAATAGCTAATTAAACTCATTTTGTAAACCAAAGGCTTTTTTTACATTTGGACAAAAATGTTATGAAGCCTTTTTTATTTGCCAGTATGTGCCTGTTTGTTGTATCGGCTTATGCTCAAAATGTGGGAATTGGTACCTCAACACCAAATGAAAAATTACATGTTGATAGTGGTGCCATTCGAATTGGTAGGTCGGTATGGAATGCTCAAAGTAATAATTGGCTTAAATATGGCGATGAAGATTATGTTCGAATTGGTGAAGAAGGGGATGATTCATTATCCATTCAGGCGCGTTATATAAGAATTACGCCTCCTCCTGCATATGGTGTTTTTGGCAAAGTATTATTGAACGGTACCTTACAAATTAAAGATGCTTTTGGATCTCAAGGGGTTGGAAAAGTACTCACGAGTGATGCCGATGGTAACGCATCTTGGATGAAACCTGCTAATGCAAACACCGGTTTTCGCGCGCAAGTGGGTTCCGGTACAACCATACCATTACCTCCTTGTTCAGGATGTATTGGACTTGCCACCATTAACTGGCCCCTTTCGGTATATGATGACGGAGGAGCATTATTTGGAAGTACCTATACTGCCCCATCTAATGGCGTTTATCATTTTGATGCAAATTTAACTTTTAGTATTAGCGGAATTGCCAATACATCCGGGAATGCTCTTGGAATTCGTTTATTAACGAGTAGCGGCATTGATCAACGCGTTTACAATAATTTACATGCTAATGATAATGGTGGAATAGTAACCGCACAAATTTCTACGGATGTAAAATTATTAGCCGGTCAAACAGTTACGATTGAGGGTATAAATTTTTCGGGTACAATTTTAACGGTGGCCAATGGCTTTTTTTCAGGCCATAAAATATATTAGGCAAAAAAAATCCCGACCCGAAGGTCGAGATTGATTTCCCGTATGATGAAGGTTAAGGTTGCGATTTTGATTTATTTTATCCCGCTTTGCGTTGATAAAACACTTTCTGTGAACCATGAATATTATCAAGTACTTCAGGTTGTTGGTGGTAGGTTTGCCAATTCACAAATGCCAAATTGGGGAATCGAAAGATGATACTGGCGTGATGTGCATCATTGGCCTCAAAAACTAGGTTGCCGTAAAGTTTTTCTGCGATATATTTTACCTTTTCTAATCTATAGTTAATGGCTGCACTATTGTGCTGATTATTGAAATCGAAGCGAATAAATGTAACATCATCGTATTCGCGTGCATTAATTTTAATACAACTATTGTGGGTATGCTCAATAATGGTTTGTAAAACCGAGGATAATAAATTACCTACCAAAAACTTGTTGGTTATCAATGAAATGTCTTTCGAAACTTCATTCATAATAAAACTGTTGTGCTGAATGGCAACCGGTAAATGCGTGTTGAATAATTGTTTTACAAGCTGATTTAGATTATCCGAAAAGGGCAAAGCCGCTTTGCTGATGGTTGGTTTCATAGTTGGGGTTGTAGGTTACGGAAATGGGTGATTGGGCAAAATGAATGAAACAAATCTTGCTCCACCTACTTAAACATTGGAAATTATATTCTATTGTTTGCTAGGCCGCTAAAGGGATGTCGTTGAATTTCTAGTTTTTGCATAAAGCAATGCTAATTTGAAAGTTGCAACGATAAACTATAAAAGAACTTTGGTCTATTTTATGAATCAATTCGTGATATATTTTTTGCTATCCTATCTTTGCGCCAATGAAATTTTTAAAACGATTATTGGGGAGGCCGTCGATTGAAAAAATAAGCACTATTGCTGATTTTTGGATTTGGTTTACAAAGCATCAAAAACAATTTCATGCAGTAGTGAAAAAAAGAGAGGATGTTGAAAAACGTTTTTTGGATATTATTGGTCCGGCGCTTCATCAATTGAATGAGGAATTTTACTGCGTAGCCGGTATGGAAGATGAGCACATGGCCGAATTAGTGGTAACTGCAGAGGGTGATATTAAAACCTTTGTTTTTGTAGAGCAATTAATGCAAGCTGCGCCTCCAATACCGGGGTGGATGTTCACGGCTTTAAAACCGGCAACCGGTTTTGGAGATACCGAAATTGCAATGGATGGGTATGTTTTTAGCGCAAATAATTTATTTTTTTCATACAGTATAGAGCCGGATTATCCGGATGAAATTGAAATCACCTTAGCGCATCCCGATCTTACAGAAGAAAATAGAACGATTGTTTCAAATGGTTGTTTATTATTTCTGGATAGTGCCCTGGGGGAATATAATTCTGCCATGCTTTTAGACTTAGTTACGTTTACACGTTATGAAGCAGGCAAACAAGATTGGATTGCCATAAGTAAGCTGCCAGATTTTTTGAATTGGCGCCAGAAAGAATTTGTAGAAAAATATCAAGCGGTTGTACATCAAACCGACCATGATCAATATAGCGCGTTGGAGGCAACGGATGAAGTAGGAAGACCCTTGTTGGCTATTGTAAATACCGACTTATTACAATGGGACGCAAAAGCATCGCATCCTTGGATGCTGATCATTACCATGAAATACGACGGCGTTGAAAATAATGGGATGCCCAATAATGAAGTTTATGAAGTCCTAACAAGTTTTGAAGACACCCTCATTAGCAGATTGCCCGATGTTGGGGGGTATTTGTATGTGGGAAGAGAAACCTATAATAATGAGCGCAAAGTGTATATTGCTTGCAGAGAATTTAGGCAAAGTTCAATTGTAACTGCCCAGTTAATTGCCGAATTCAGATCAAAAATAAAGATGGATTACACCATATTTAAAGATAAGTATTGGCGGGCTTTACAACGTTTTCAGGTTAGTTCCAATGAAATGGAAGATTAAAACTGATGTTGCTTTTCTATTATGCCACCTTTTGCTCCGTCAAAAGATTTATATTTAATTTTTCTATTTCCCTGCGCTTGAACAATGAATTTTCCTTCGTATAAATTTTCGGGCAATACATTGTTTAATTCGTTTATCGGAAATGAGAATAGTAAACGAAAAGTTTTTGCTGCAGCATCATATGTAAGAATATGGTAGGTGTTTATTGCCGAATAATCTGCCCAATTAACCACATAGCCAATTTCCTCTCCGGGTTTTCCATCTAAATCGCCCAAATTATCTAATTGTTGTAAGCCGTTTTGTTGCGGCTTATCTGTAATTAAATAATAGCCATCGGCACATAAAGCAGTAATTATGCGGCATACGCCTTTATTTTGAGTAATGGAATCTATTTGATGATCCCAATTAGTACTGTCTACTATTTTGGGCAAATCCTTTCCTGTGGTTGGATTGATATAAGCTTCCAAGAGGGTATCTATTTCATTGGGGCCTCTAAATTTTCCGGTTAATTGTAAACGGTCGGGTAAAATTGATTGGGTAGCCGTTTTTTCTTTAACTGCATTTGAATCAGGTTTTACAGGGGTAGTGGTAGGATTTTCATTGCAGCCTATCATCAAAATAACAAGGGCGATTGCGCTAATTTTATTCAACATCATTCAAATCTTTCCATAAATATATTAAAAATATTTCATAGCGATTTCTTCTAACAATTCGTTTGTTAGCGGTTTGGGTAAATACTGCGCCACAACCGGATATTGTTTTGACTTAAGTTGGTCATCCGGATTAATTGACGTAGAAAGGATAAAAATTTTGGTGTTGCAATTTCGATCTCCCACTAGTTTGGAATAAGCATCTAAAAACTCCCAGCCGTCCATTAACGGCATATTTAAATCTAAAAAAATGATGTCGGGGAAGTTCGTAAATCCATTATCCTCTTTATCCAAGGCTGTTAATCTTGCTAAGCCTTCCTTGCCATTTAATAAGGTATCAATTTTTTCGGTTATACCTGTTTCATCAATGATGATTCGATGAATAAAGTTGGTAGCTTCATCATCATCAATTAATAAGATCGTTTTTATTTTTTTAGCCATCTTTATACACTGCTTTTGGGTATTGAAAAATGAAATGTACTTCCGGTGTTAGGCTCAGATTCAATCCAAATTTTGCCTCCATGGGTATGTACAATTTTTTGACAATGTGCCAAACCAATTCCGGTGCCACTATATTCATTTCTGTTATGTAAACGTTTAAATAAGACAAAAACTTTTTCATGGTGTTCGGGATGTATGCCGATACCATTGTCGGAAATGGAAAATTGAATTTCCGCTTCTTTTTCTTTTGCTCTTATACTAATGATCGGTTGTGCATCCGCTTTTTTATATTTAATCGCATTACTAATTAAATTTTGAAATAATAGGCGAATTTCGGTTCTATTGCCCTTCAAAATTGGTAGGGGTTTTTCAAAATAAATTTTCGCTTTACTCTCTTTAATTGATACATCAAGGTCATGTAAAACATCTGATAGTACAGGGCCGGTTTCTACGATTGTTATTGATCTTTCTTTACCAATTTTTGATAATTCTAATAAGCCGTTTATTTGATCTTGCATACGAATACATGCAGCTTTCATAAAGCGGAAGTAGGTTTCAGTATCTGCTTCAGATTGATCTGTTAATTTTTTCTGTAACAGTTGTGTTAAACTGAGTAAACTCCTTATTGGCTCTTGTAAATCATGTGAAGCCAAATAGGTAAAATGTTCTAATTCTTGATTTTTGGTTTGAAGTAACCTATTGTGCTCTTCAATTGCTTTTTCTGCTTTTTGTTTATCTGAAATATCTCTAATAGCGGCAGCATAAAGTTGCCTGCCATTTGAATAAATGGGGCTTAAACTGATTTCTACCGGAATCTCTTCTCCATTTTTATGTAATGCAAATAAGTTGCTTAACGCACCCATGGCTCGGGGAATTGGTGCTTCGCTATATTTTTGTCGGTGATTTTGATGCTCATCGCGATGCCGCATCGGTATAATTTGCTCCACCCATTTGTTTTTCAATTCATCTACCTCATAACCCAAAAGTTTATTGGTCATTTGGTTGGTTAATTGGATGCGTCCATCTTCATCACTGATAATAATACAATCCGGAGCCATGTCAAAAATGGCTTTGTACGTGTCAATAGAATCCATGCTTATTAATGGGCTAATTGTTATTCATTACAACAGGTGGCAGGTCGCACGAACCGAATTTACATAAAAAAAAAGAATTGTTTTATTTTTGATTTAAATAATTTCTAAAAAGTTAAACAAAAATATTTTTTGCATTTCAATTAAATCAAAATGACCTTTTGATTCCTTTTGAAATCAAAATTTGGTGAACATTAAAATGATAACTTTGGCCAAATATTTCATTTTTGTTCAATAATCTATCTCAATTTTTTCAAAATCGACAAGCCCGTGCAGTGGGTTTCTTGTTTGCTGTTTCTAGTTTAATCTTCGGAACTTGGGTGGCAGCGATTCCAATCGCTAAGCAAAGATTTGGATT
This sequence comes from Bacteroidota bacterium, assembly GCA_046050225.1. Classification (GTDB taxonomy): domain Bacteria; phylum Bacteroidota; class Bacteroidia; order Chitinophagales; family Chitinophagaceae; genus Ferruginibacter. The sequence goes on from JBJOQA010000454.1 coordinate 20,690, forward strand.
TACCGACGGGTCATTGGGATTATCATTATTATTAAGTCCGTTAGGAGCAATTACCGCCATGCTGTTGTCTCGCCGTATTTTTCAAAAAATGCCGGTTGGTAATTGGTTGTTTTATGGTTATTGCTTACTGTGCTTAATTATGCCTATTCAGATGCATGTGAATAATATTTGGATATTTTGGGCGTGCC
>JBJOQA010000455.1:0-3110 GCA_046050225.1 Bacteroidota bacterium
TTGGTTACGCCATCAATGGATTTATCATCAATTTTCCATTTGCCTACAATGTCTTTTGAAGGATCTGAAACAACTGTAAAAGCAGTGCTAATAGTTAAGATTGCTGCGAATAAAATGATTATCTTTTTCATTTGTGGTGGGTCATTGTTTTAATTGACATCACAAATTTGAAGAAGATGATTCAGCAGTTAAAGGAGATTTACACAAACGCAGGAATATGGAGATGTGTGCTGATTAATTTAAAAATAGAAATAGGATTACACACCCATTAGCTCTTTAAACTTTACCGATTGACGTTGACTGATATCAATTTTGGTGCCATTTTGCATTTCTACTTGTAGGCTGCTATTTAAGAAGGGATAGATGTTTTTAATAAAATTGATATTGATAATATGTTGTCTATCTGCTCTAAAAAAATGCGTTGCGGGCAGCTTCTCTTCCAAGTAGTTTAGTGATTTATGTAATAGCGGTTTTTTGTTTTGATAAAACACTCTTGAATAATTACCAACCGATTCAATTAAAAACACTTCTGCCAACGGCACAAAAAAACAGTTTTCACCATCTTTAATGAAAATACGTTTTTCAATACTCAGCTTCTGTTCATCTTTTTGTTGCAGGTAAATTTGTTTTTTTACTTTTTCAACCGCTTCTGCCAGTCGCTGCTTGTTTACGGGTTTAAGAATATAGTCTAACGCATCTACTTCAAAAGCCTTAATGGCAAATTGATCGTAGGCGGTAACAAAAACCACATGGGGTGTTTCATCCAGTGATTCTAGCATTTCAAAACCCGATTGCCCCGGCATATTGATATCCAAAAAAATCAGTTGTGGCTTCAACAAGGTAATCTTTTCATGCGCTTCTTTTGCATTGGCTGCCGTACCAATCACTTCAATTTCGGTATACGGCTGTAGCATGGTTTGTAATTCTGCCAATGCCAAAGGTTCATCATCAATAAGTAGCGTTTTTATTGCCATGACAAGGGAGTTTTAATACAAGCGATTACGGTTGAATCATTTTGGGTGATAGTAAAATTTGCTTTGTGCAGATAAACTTCTTCCAGTCTTTTTACTACATGGTTTAAGCCAATGCCTATCGATTCTCCGGGCAAATATTGGCCTGTATTTTCTACGCAAATTTGAAGCATGTCATTCTGAATACTGCTGCTAATAATAACATTGCTTTGGCCAATTTGGTTGGCTACGCCATGTTTAATGGCATTTTCGGCCAAAGTAAGAACGATGGCAGGTGGCAAAGTTTGACTAAGCGTGTTATTGTCTATTTCAAAATCAACTTTCAATCTGTCGCCAAATCTAAGTTGTTCTAACTCTAGGTATTTTTTCACTTCATTTAGCTCATCGTTAACCGGAATCAACAACTCTTTTCCATAGTGCAGGGTAAATCGAAGTAGTTCGCTGAGTTTAACAATGGCGTCTCTGCATTGTTCAGGGTTAATGATTACCAATGCTTTGATGCTATTGAGCGCATTGAATAAGAAATGCGGATTGAGCTGACTTTTCAACAACTCTAGTTCTGTGGTTTTTGCCAGGTTTTCTAAAATTAATTTTTCATGTAAGATTTCACTATTCTGTTGCAAAATCTTATACATAAAGTAGATAATAATCCAAACGCCCACATAGCGCATCCAATTAATGAGCAAGCCGGCAACATCTATAAAGGTTAAATTCTTTAAAAAGAACTTACTGTCTTGCAAAAGGGCCGGCATAAAATTAACCATCGAAATAATAGCCGCAATAACGATGGTTGAAAAAAAGGCGGTTAGCCAAATAGGGAATGCCTTTTTTTGAAAAAAATTATTTCGCTTTAATAGTGCACGATACGCATGCGTAGCGAGTATACCTACAAGGGCATAGCTAACAAACGTCCAGAAAAGTTTGATATCAAATTTCCCTGCAATAAAAAAAGTATAGTTAATGGTTTCAATGGCCACCATGCCAAACCAGCCGAGGCATTGAAAAAGCCAATAGGTCCAATTTATTTTCATGAATTACAAATTTACAAATCCCCAATTTATACCTGCCCAGGAATCCCGAATTTTACAGGAGTGCAGAAAATAGGTGTTGAATGCAGATGGATGGTTGAAAACCCAGCTTAGGTTATTACTTGTGCTAAGTAGAAGCAATTGAGCTGCAAGTGAACTTTAGTACATTTATATAAGTATAGCACGAATAAGCAATACTTCTTCCATCATTCATGCTTAATTTGCCATCTTCGTACAACTTTCAAAAAATGACAGACTTAGACAAATATATTCATACCTACTTTGGAATTAACCAAAACGACCTAACGAAAGTAAGTTCGTTTTTTAAACCGGTTTCTATTAAAAAGGGGGATTATTTCTTAAAAAAGGGAAGGCAATCTGATCAGCTTGCATTTGTGACTTCGGGCATATTAAGAGAATTTATTGATGTTAACGATCATGAAATTACCAAGTGGATTGCCACACAAGGTTCTTTTGTATTAGACTTATATAGTTTTGTTTACAGGGTTCCGGCAAGATGGAATATACAGGCGGTTGTTGATAGCGAGCTGATTGTTATTGATTTGGAGGATTATAATGAAATGGGCAGTTTAATTGCAGGTTGGCCGGAAATGGAGAAACGGTTTATCACCAAATGTTTTGCGGTTTTAGAAGAAAGGATCGTGCAACATTTATCCCTCACCGCAGAAGAGCGATATATGCAACTGTTTAATTTTAATCCGGAACTTTTCAATCAGGTTCCCTTGCAATACCTAGCCTCTATGTTGGGGATGACGCCGGAAACATTGAGTAGGGTAAGGAAAAAATTAAGTTACAGTAACTAGCAATTCCCGTTATAATTTTTTGTATTAGCTGAATGCTTCCAATTTCTTGATTTTTGTCAAGTGCACCCGAATAATTTGGTTACAACTTTGTATCGTAATTACAACGAACAAATGAAATGTTTAACTACAATTATTTTAATCTTATTGATAAGTGCAACAACAATGGCAAAAGAAATTAAAACAACAATAGAAATACATGCAAGCCCTGCGCGTGTTTGGGAAGTACTCACCAATTTTGACGAATATCCTAATTGGAATCCATTTATCAAATCGTTGAAAGGTGAGGT
>JBJOQA010000456.1:0-6036 GCA_046050225.1 Bacteroidota bacterium
GCAACTGATCAAGGTTGGCCACGTTTTCAAAACCCGGACGATTACTGCCTAACAAAATTTGATGGGTTTTAAAATCTTTCGATTGACCATAGTCAATACTAGGGGTATCTAAGCCCAAAGCCTTCACCGAGCGTTGGGCGATAAGCCATTGCGTTAAAGCAGGATCGATGCCGGGAAAATGCAATTCAGGAATAGCCTCCGCACCCGTTTTAGCAGAACCGAAATATTTTTCGCGGTTAGGATAAAATTTACCGTAACCGGTTTTAAATAAAACAATGGTATTCGCCGGAATAACACCATTTTTTTTCTCCCACTTTTCAATATCAGCAACCTGAATTAAATAATCGCGATTAGCCAATGCATTTTCCGAAACATCTATCACTACTGCATTTCCGGTTAAACTGCTAATGGGCAATGCGTCTACGGTTAATTTATTTTCGGCAAAATGTATGGGCGCATCTAAATGGGTACCGCCGTGCTCGGGCGTACAAATAGAATATGAAGAATAGTAAAAGCCTAAAGGTGTTTTACCCTCGGCATCGGTATAATGTTCAAACTTTTTTACATTATTGGGCCAATACAAAGTGGTACTGTCAAAACTATAGGTAAGGTCTACCCATTTCGCATTTTCTAAATTTATATTGGGTTGATTGGGTTGTTTACAAGATAAGAGTAAAGTAGCTAAGCCTACGGCGATGATTAATTTTTGCATATTAATAAAGATTAATTAAAACGTTGGGCTTTTTATTAAAATGTAAGAAGCTACTCGCTTAAGCGTTAGTTCTTTTCAAAAGTTAAATAATCTGTTCCGCCGTTTCCTCCACTAACATCTTGTAATTTAATCTTGGTATCGGTTCTTTCTACTACCTGCCAATCTTCTGAAATTTTAATAAAGTTTGCAGAAGTAGTAAAAGCAAGTACCAATTTGATAGTGCTATCGTCGTTTCTGGTTGTCCAAGTGCCATTTACCACAGTAGCATCTTTTGTTGCCGTTACGGTACCATTGCCGCTAAACACAAAAGTATAGTTGGTAAAATTGCTGGTTTCTTCGTGGTCGGTATCCCAATAATAGGTAACGCGCCAACTTCCTGTGGCTACGGTAGCTGTTACATTAGCGGTTGTAATACCTGAACTATTGCTATCTTTTTTACAAGAAAGTAAAACCGTTGATAAGATAAAGAACAATAAAAAAATACGTTTCATTATAGTTAAAATTTAATTTTTTAAAATAATTCCGACCAAAGTTTTTGGCCTATTAATATTTACGTTTCAGAAAAACAGCTCTTGTATTTAATAAGGAAAATACGCGCAAAAGCCCGCTATTCGGCCGTTTCACCCATTGCAGCTAATTTCATTTTTCTGGCAGTTTCGTGCCCCAAATAGTTTTCAATTCGTTTTTCAATGAAATAAATAAGTGGCGTTAATAAGATGGCCATGGTAAATTTATAGGCATAGTTTACCATGCAAATGGCCAATACTTTTTGCCAGCTCCAATTGTTGCCCAATTTAAAGGCAATGAATAGTACAATGAAACTATCTACCAATTGAGATACCACTGTAGAGCCGGTGGCGCGTAGCCATACTTTTTTTTCGCCGGTTATTTTTTTGATTTTATGAAAAACGGTTACGTCTATAATCTGGCTCACTAAAAATGCAGCCAAGCTTCCAAATATAATCCACATGCCTTGCCCAAAGATGGCCGAAAAAGCATCTTGCATATTCGGTACGCCGCTATCGGTTTTAGAAGCAACCCACCAATCGGGAGGCGTAACTTTAATAGCCACATAAAACATAACAAAGGCATAACTTATTAGAGCTACGGCAGTATAGGAAATGCGACGAACAGCCTTGGGCCCGTAATACTCATTGACCAGATCGGTCATAACAAACTCAAGCGGCCACAATAAAACACCACAAGTAAGGGCAAACGATAAATGCGGTTCGCCAAATAAAGTAAAATCAAAAGGCGCAAAGCCCAGCAGTTTTTCGAGCGAGAAGATTTTACCGCCAATACATTCGGCAATCATGGCATTGGAAACAAAAAATGCCGTCATGAACACAAAAAGTTTGGTAGGTCGATCCTTAATAATATTGGTAATCATGTTGGTTGGCTAGGAAGTTTGAAGGTTTGCGAGTTTTAAACTAATAATAGTTATGCCATTTTATCACTAAACCAATTGGCAAAGTCTATTTCCTAATCCTCAAATATAAATATATCGTTTGAATGATGGTGGTGCCGAGATAATAAGTTATTGCCGGGTTAACCCTGCAATACTACCCTTTGGTTTTTAATTATCTGATTGTTGCATTTGTTGTTTGTAGGCAATGGTGGAGTAAGACAAACCAAAATTTTCGTTTACTAAGTTTAACGACATCGATTTTAGGGCCACATTGATAAATGCCAAATGATGCAAAGTGTGATCGGTAATAAACAATAATTCTCTGAAATAAGTAGAGTGAATCACAATTGCCGTTTCATCGGTGGTTGTTTTTGCATTCACTTGCATGGGTTTATCGGGTCGATATGTACTAAAGAGAATTTTTTTAAGTTCGGTTCTTGCAAATTTAATATCCTGTTCAAAATTCAAATTTCTTCTTCGGTCGAAATAATTGATAGAACCTGCTGCATAACCTTGTAAGGTGCAAGAAAGTACTTCAATAATATGGCGAGTATGTTCACCAATACTTGCATCACCAATAATTGCAATGGGTTGTATATATTGTTCTTGCGTTAATTTGTCTAAAAGCTGAATCAACGATTCAATTTGATTCAGCAACGGATTATAAATTGACTGCATAAAGTTTGATTCGAAAGTTATGCTTAGCGCAGGTGTTTTTACACCAACCAAGATTTGCAAACAACGCGCTTTTCTAAAATGGAATTCAAAAATTGACTGGCAGCAATTTTTTACTTTAAGTGATGATTATTGCATCTTATTTAAGCAACTGTACTTGAAAAAAAGCAACCAACCCCGGCTACAAAGGGTGTTTTAAAGCTCTTAAATATCAATGTTAAGAAAACATACAGCACGTTAAAAGCAATTCTGCGCAATAATTTTTTCATGGTTCAGTAATTTTACCGGGTTTGCGGCTGTTTTGGCTAGTGTAAAACTAACTTACTGTCATATGATTACGTGTAAGCTAAATTGCGCCAAATTGTAGTATTTTATTCGATAAAACAATCATATCTACTAACAAAGCGTTTGCTTTAAAATTCGATATACTACCTTTTTTAGAACAACGCACTGGTTTGCTGCAACTTATGAAACCTGCCTATTCAAGCTACGCCCGATTGTAGCAAAAACCCCGGTGAGGGTTTTGTGGTTGGCCTTGCGCCGGCGTTGTAGCGAAAAGCGGGAGAATGTTGGTTTATAATAAAAAGCCCCACGTACAAAATACGCAGGGCTTTAATATTGTTATTGGCTGTTATTAACTACCTTGTTTGCGAACATATTTGGTGAGAATCACAATAGTTTGTCCTTCAATTTTACCTTCAATTTGTTCGGTATTTTCTTCAACCAAACGTATATTTTTTACTACTGTTCCCATTTTTGCGTTGAGCGTAGAACCTTTTACATCAAGAGATTTAGTGAGCACAACCGTGTCGCCACCTTGCAAAACCTGACCGTTACAATCGCGATGTAAATCAACGCTGCCGTCGTTTTCATGATCGCCGGAAGCCTTTGCCCAAACTAAACGTTCGTCGTCGAGGTACATCATATCTAAGCTTTCGGAGGCCCAACTTTCGTTACGAAAGCGGTTAAGCATACGCCAAGAAACTACTTGAACACCCGGCGCTTCGCTCCACATACTTTCGGTTAAGCAATTCCAATGCTTGCTATCGGGTTCTTCTTTTTTCTCAATTTGCGCTTTGCATTTATCGCAAATGAGGATGCAGTTTTCTTCGTATCGGTGATCTTGCGGCTGTACTTCAAAAAGTTGCAAATGATTGGTTGATTTACATAGTTCGCATTGGTTTCCGCTTCTTTGCAGCAGCAAGTCTTCTAATTTCATGTGATGTGTTTTAAGGCCGCAAAGGTACAAAAAAGCACCGGGAGTTTAAAGCTTGAAGCGGTTTTATGCTATTTGATTAAACGCATTGATGTAGATACTAGGTCGCCAACCCCCTTTGTGCCTAGTTTTTTGCTAATATTTTTGCGATGGGTTTTTATGGTGAGTTCGCTCAAAAAAAGCGTATCTGCAATTTCTTTTGTGCTTTTGCCTTCGGCGATGAGGGAGATAATTTCTTTTTCCCGCTTAGTAAGTTTTAGTTGTGCGGTAAAGTCATCTTCCATTATACTATTATGTGTACGAATATTGGGATCAACAAAGGTTTTATTTTTTTGCAATGCAACGATAGCGGCTTCTAAAACGTTTTTTCCGGAGGTTTTCAGCACATACGCATCACCTTGAAAGCTGTGCATATCGAGCAAAATGTCGGCTGGTTGGTACATCGACAATATGAGGATTTTCATATTGGGATACTGCTCTTTTAACCAAGGTAATTTTTGTAAACCATTATCGGGTGGAAGGTTAATATCGAGAATCAACAAATCGATTGTTTGCAGTGCCAATTGTTGTAACAACAAGGGAATATTTTCAACAATGAACTGGGCCTTTAAATTAGGCTTATTGCAAATAATATTGCTGATGCCCTCGGCAAAAAGTAAATGATCGTCGGCAATACCGATATTATAAGTGCTCATGGTTCAGTTGATTAAATTCGATGGATATATTAAACCCTTGATTGGGAGCGCTTTTAATTTGAAAATTTCCTTTTAACAAGATAACTAATTCTTCCATACTGCGTAAACCTACACCGGTAGCTTGAAAGGGTGCGGCACATCCAACGCCATCATCTTCTACATAAATTGAAACTAATTTTTCTTCCGAAATAATTTGAATCATTACGTTTTTAGCATCCGCATGTTTTAAAATATTTTGAATGAGCTCTTGTACGATGCGATAAATAATGATAGCATAGGGTGTTGAAACATTTTGAGAATCGCCAATCCATTCGTATTGAATATGGATATTACTATTGATACGAATGAATCCAATCAACTCTTCAATAGATTTTTGTAGCCCTTTTTCGCGCAGGGTAATGGGCGAAAAGGTATGACTCAGTTGTCTGATTTCGTTACCGATGGATGAAATATGTGCGGCTATTTTTTCTCTTCCCGCCGGTGTTAATTCCATATTGTCGGTTTCCAACCGCAACAAACCAAGGTTTGCGCCAATCGTATCGTGCAATAAAGAGGAGAGACGTTGCATTTCAGTTTCTTGATAATGCGCTGTGCCTTTAAATAGTGCTTCTTGCTGCTGTAAATTTTCTTTGTACAAACGGTCAGCATCTTCTTTATACAATTTATAACGCCAAGCTAACGAAAAAGCTACCACCATAATTTCGGCAACAATACCCCAATAATTGGCATTGGCGGTAAACCAATTATGTGTAATGGTTTCACTTTGTTGTAAACTATAAATCGTTATAAAAATAAATAAACAAGAAAAAGAGAGCACGGCAAAAATGGCAAAACGAATTCGTTTAATGAAGCAATAAATAGATTCTATTAAAATAACAACCAACCATAACGGCCCTATAACTCTGTTCACCTTAACCCAAAAGCCTTGTAAAATATAACTGCCTCCGGCAGAAGTACTCACCGCAATAACAAACAGTATTAAGTAGCCAATTAAAAACCGTTTATTGTATTTGAAAAGAATTGGAAAGTTTTTAGAAACCTGCAACAAATCATTAAAAAAGAATAATAATGGAATAGCGCCAAAAGCTAATACCGATGGGCGAATTACATCATTAACACCCGCGTGGTTTGGATAAATAAATTGAAATAAAAGTCCTTGGTCAGAATTAGCATAAATGATAATAGTGAGTAAATAAATACTATACCATAAAAATAAACGCTCGCGGATAGCCACTAAAAAGTAGGTATTAAAGGCCAGCAAAAAAATACATAAGCCCAGAAAAATTCCGTTCAATAATTTTTTAGTTGCCTGCTGTTCTAAAAATAGCGG
>JBJOQA010000457.1:0-3959 GCA_046050225.1 Bacteroidota bacterium
TTAAATGATCTGAAAGTAAACCAATGGAAGAGTTTAATTCATCAACGGTACCGTAGGTTTCAATACGGATATGACTTTTAGCCACTTTGGTGCCGCCAATTAAACTCGTTGTACCGGCATCACCGGTTTTTGTATAAATTTTTAATGCCATGCCTGATATCTGTTGCCTTTGTAACAAATATAAAGCAGAAAGGTTGAGTGTTAAACAGATTGTTCCATTAAGGTAGGATGTTCATTCACTTTATCTGTTTCAATTAAGCCATCACGTAAGCGTATTACACGATGTGCAAAACCGGCAATATCCTCTTCATGGGTAACTAAAATTACGGTGTTACCGTCGTTATGAATTTTGCTCAAAATACCCATAATTTCATGGGAGGTTTTGGAATCTAAGTTTCCGGTAGGCTCATCCGCCAAAATAATGGATGGGTTATTAATTAAGGCGCGGGCAATTGCAACACGTTGACATTGACCGCCACTTAATTCATTTGGTTTATGATGACTGCGATCAACCAGTTTCACTTTTTCTAAAACTTCCATCGCTCTTTCGGTTCTTTCTTTTTTGTTGATTCCGCTGTAAATCAAGGGTAACGCCACATTTTCGGCAGCGGTTAAACGCGGTAACAAATTAAATTGCTGGAAAACAAAACCAATCTCTTTATTTCTAACTTCTGCCAAGTAATCATCTTCCATGCGACTCACGTCCTTCCCGTTGAGGATGTAACTGCCACTGGTTGGACTATCCAAACACCCCAAAATATTCATGAGCGTAGATTTACCCGAGCCGCTAGGTCCCATCAATGCAACATACTCGTTTTTATAAATATCCATATTGATTCCCTTCAATACCGGTAAGGGAATTTTGCCCAAATAGTAGCTTTTGCAAATATTGTCAAGATGAATGATGCCTTGCATGGTTCAATGTATTTAGTTTGGCGATGGAACGCCGATAATTAATCGTTTCTGGCAATTACTTTAGGTACTTTAAAATAGGTTTCATCATGTGCCGGCGCATTTTTAAGCGCCTCCAATCTAGTGATACTGCCGGTTACCTCATCCTTTCTCAAAATATTTACCGCCTCACTCATGTGTAATAAGGGTTCAACACCCTCGGTATTTACTTCGTTTAATTTTTCAACAAACTGAATCATGCGTTGTAAATCAGCCTGAATCAGCTCTTTTTGCGAATCGGTATAATGTAAGCGGGCCAGATGAGCCAATTTTGTTACTAAATCGTTGTTCACTTCCATGTTACAAAAATAGGGGATTACGCTTGCTTGTGTTCATTATTGGTATAAGTGGTAATGCTGCTTGAAAAATGGGTTTTAGCTAGTTTGTAAGAAGAATACCTGCTGCAAATCAGAACAGTTTTTTATCTTCGCGGCGCATGAATCAGAAAAAGAAAGAAATCGTAATGAGTGGTATCCGGCCAACCGGATTTTTACACTTGGGTAACTATTTTGGGGCTATCCGAAATTATGTAAAGTTGCAGGAAGAGTTTGAATGTTACTTTATGGTGGCCGACTTACATTCGTTAACCACCCATCCTGATACAAAAGAATTAAAGCAAAATGTTCATCGGGTTTTGGCCGAAAATATCGCTTGCGGATTAGATCCCGAAAAGGCAGCTTTGTATTGTCAAAGTCATGTTTACGAAACAAACGAGTTGTATTTGTACCTAAACATGTTGGCCTATAAAGGAGAATTGGAAAAAACCGTAACCTTCAAAGAAAAAGCAAGATTGCACCCCGAGAATATTAATGTAGGATTGTTAACCTACCCGGTTTTGCAAGCAGCAGATATCATCTTACACCGTGCTACCTATGTGCCGGTGGGTAAAGATCAAGAGCAACACTTGGAAATGGCGCGCAATTTTGCCGTTCGGTTTAATCATCGCTATGGCGAAGTTTTTCCTGAACCGCATGCGTTTAACTACAATCAAGCCTTAGTAAAAGTACCAAGTTTGGATGGTACCGGTAAAATGAGCAAAAGCGAAAATCAAAATGCCACTTTATACCTGGCAGATGAGGATGAGGTAATTCGCAAAAAAGTGATGAAAGCAAAAACGGATAGTGGCCCAACACAGCCCAATGCCGAAATGCCTGATTATATTGAGAATATTTTTGCATTAATGCAATTGGTGAGTTCCCAAGAGGTGTTGGATAAGTTTAAAGCAGATTATAACAATTGTACGATTCGCTATGGCGACATGAAAAAGCAATTGGCAGAAGATATGGTGAATTTTATTCAACCCATCAGAACGCGGGTAAATGAAATTTTACAAGATGAGGCTTATTTGAAGAAGGTAATGGTGATGGGTGCCGAAAAAGCAAGCGCAAGTGCTGCCGCAACCATGAAATTGGTTCGCGAAGCCATGGGATTAAAGTACTATTAATAGTGGTTTGCATGGGGATAAAAGCTCAGAAAATTATGCGGCATTGTACTTTTAAGTAGCTATGTTTGCATTCTTTCCCATTCTGTTCCTTTGATTAAGACTGCTCATTTTCAACAAATATTGTAAGCGTTAGGGCTATGGCAAAAAATAAGAAACCCAAGCATATTGCGGTTGCCGGAAATATCGGTGCCGGTAAAACCACACTCACCGAAATGCTGAGTAAGCATTACAAATGGATTCCACAATTTGAGGATGTAGATCACAATCCCTACCTCAATGATTTTTATGAGGATATGCCTCGTTGGAGTTTCAATTTGCAAATCTATTTTTTAAATAGTCGTTTGCGCCAGTTAATCGAAATTCAGCATGGCACCGAAACCGTGATTCAGGATAGAACCATTTACGAGGATGCGAACATCTTTGCGCCCAACTTACATGATATGGGTTTGATGGGGAAACGTGATTTTGATAACTACTATCAATTTTTTGAAACCTTAAAATTGATGGTGCAGCCACCTGACTTATTGATTTATTTAAAAGCTTCGGTTCCAACCTTGGTGGCGCAAATTCAAAAACGCGGTCGCGAGTATGAAGAGAATATTCGTTTAGATTACTTGAAGAAGTTGAATGATTATTACAATAATTTTATTGATAATTATAAAGAAGGTCCGTTGTTAATTATTGATGCTGATAATAACAAGTTTGCTGAAAACGAAGAGCACTTGGGACAAATCATCACCAAAATTGATTCTCAACTTTTTGGGTTGTTCTAAAATTGTTGAAATAAATAGTATAAGCGGCTCCTAAATGGGGCCGTTTTCATTTAGAATAAGCATGTTGTAAAAGGAATTAATCCAATAATTGATTCTTCATGGCGAAGAATACTAAGCCTACGGAGTTTTTAACCCCAAAGCGTTCCATGAGGCGGTCTTTAATGGCTTCTACAGTTCTGGCACTAATATCCATTTTTTGTGCGATCTCGGCGGCTGTAAACTCCATACAAACCAAGTTGAGTACTTCCTTCTCGCGGTCGCTGATTACAATTTCGTTGGTTAGGGAAGGATTGAACTTTTGTTTGCTATAATTTTTTCGAATCAGCACCTTGTTTACAAAAGGATTGAGGTAAAAACCGGTGCGCATTACATCCATGATGGCGCGCTTAATTTCTGCAGGTTCGGTGCTTTTAAGCAGGTATCCTGCGGCACCACAATCCATTAAATGACCTACAAATCGTTCATCTTCATACATGGTAAGAATGATAACACGAATATGGGGATACTCTTTGGTGATATATTTGGTGGTATCAATGCCATCTTTGATGGGCATTTTTAAGTCGCAAAGAACCACATCCGGTTCTGCTTCATCTAATTTAGAAAGTAAATCTTCGCCATTATCAGCTTCCATCACAAACTTAATGTTGGTGTAGGCGCGCATCGAAAGAATCACTCCCTTCCGGAAAATTTGGTGATCATCGGCGATGGCTACTTTTATTTGATCCATGGATAAACGAACGAATTGCTAAGTTAAGAAAAATGCGGTAAAAAATATAAAAACGATTGATTAT
>JBJOQA010000458.1:0-12200 GCA_046050225.1 Bacteroidota bacterium
ACCAACCCGTTGTTGCGCAGTAATAAGCAAGGAATTAAACGGTTAACCATCGTTATAGCTGAATAAAATTGGAAAAAAATTGCATCCCGTAACGATGGCTTTTTTCGGGATGAAACTGAACGCCCATCATGTTTTCGTGCGAAAAAGCCGTCGTAAAATCGCCACCATAATTCGTGGTTGCCAAGATATCTTCCGAATGCGTACAACGAACATAATAAGAATGAACAAAGTAAAAACGGGTAGGATCGGAATCATCCCAATGGGGTAATAACTGATTTTCTTTTACCGCATGGGTAACATTCCAGCCCATATGCGGCACCTTAAGTTGTTGGGTTGATGTAAATTGAAAGCGATGTACCGAGGCATCTATCCATCCCAAACCGGGCAATTTTCCCTCTTCGCTGGATTTACACATTAATTGCATTCCTAAACAAATACCCAAAATCGGTCTTTTTTCAACAAGCACTTTTTGATGCAAAACCGGCAACCAGCCACCATCCTGCAATAATTGCATGGCATGATCAAAAGATCCAACTCCGGGCAAAATAATTTTATCCGCCTTAATTAATTCAGCCGGCTGGTTTACCAAAATGGCTTCTCCACCCACTTTTCTGATAATATTGGCAATGGATGCTACATTGCCTAAACCGTATTGAATGATCGATATCGCCATAAATAATTTTAACTCCATTGGCTGCCTGTCCAATTTTTTGAAACTTTTCTCGTTTAATGCAATGGATGGTTGCAATTTACACCCTCTAGTTGAATGCATGTATTAGATTTTACAAGAACTTGATATCGGTTCATGCAATTGATTTTTGCTCAAAACTTTAATAACTTATCTTCGCAAAAAACATTCTCACATGCTCCCCAAATACAAAAGAATTCTTCTCAAACTTTCAGGTGAAGCCCTCATGGGTGACAAAAATTTTGGTTTAGACAGTAGTGTAATTGCTCGCTATGCTCAAGACATTAAAGCCATTACCGACCTCGGTGTGCAAGTGGCTATTGTAATTGGCGGCGGTAATATCTACAGAGGCATGAATGAAGCCGAATCAGGCATCGAAAGAGCACAAGGCGACTATATGGGTATGTTGGCGACCGTAATCAATGGTATGGCCCTGCAAAGCGGCTTAGAAAAAGCCGGCGTTTATACCCGTTTGCAAAGCGCCATCAAAATGGAACAAATTGCAGAACCCTATATTCGTCGTCGTGCCATGCGTCATCTTGAAAAAGGTCGCGTAGTAATTTTTGGTGCCGGTACGGGTAACCCCTACTTTACAACCGACACAGCCGGTTCGTTAAGAGCTATTGAAATTAAAGCCGAAGTAATTTTGAAAGGAACACGTGTAGATGGCATTTATACGGCCGATCCTGAAAAAGATCCAACTGCTACCAAATTTGGTCATATTTCTTTCTCAGATTGTATCAGTAAAAATTTGAAGGTAATGGACATGACTGCTTTCACTCTCTGCATGGAAAATAAGTTACCCATCATTGTATTTGATATGAACACACCAGGCAATCTATTAAAAGTAGTTACCGGCGAAAAGGTGGGCACTTTAGTAAGAGACTAATTAAATCAACAATACTTGTTTAAAAGCTACCATTTAGGTGGCTTTTTTTATATCAAAAAAAACCCTCGTAAAAAATACAAGGGTTCGGCTACTAACTAGAACACAAAAAGCTATTTACTGTATGATTTATAACGCCCCCAAAGCCGTTACTACTTCCTGTAAAGTAGTTGCAACCGGTGTAACATTTACTTGCTGTTGAATGGATGATGAGGTTACTGTAGTAAATGTTTGCTTTCCCCAATAATACACATCTTGTAACTTTGAAATAGTAATGATGGTTGCGGTACGACCTACCGGTAATGGAACCGATTCAAATTTTCGAGCACCTACATTAGATGAGAGTTGAGCTACGGCAACTACATCATTCATCACCACAAAAGCAATCGTATTAGCGTTGGTAAATTTTGATGCTAACTTTGGCGTTGCCACTACTGTTCCATTATTAACTAACACTTTGTTTGCAATGGCAATCCAACCTAATGGATTAGTTTGCACATAATATCCTTGGTTAGTGGGCAATAATTGGTTTTGCAAAGGTTCGGCATTCGGCATCCAATTTAAGCCGGCAGGATTTTGTAAATTGCCATAGTATAATTTAAACTGATCGGCCGAAACAGGCACCGGCACATTAATACCCATTGTTTGTCCGGGCAATACTTGCATCGAATTATTCAATGCATTTTTTAACGAAACCAGCATGGTTCCTTTTGTATGCAACAATTCCCCACTTTCGCTAATGGTGGATACTCCTTGTTGAATAAACTCGCCTCGCTTAGTTAATAATTGTGAGCGTGTATAAACCATTCCTGCAAATGTTTGGCCCGGAGCCGGCGCAAGCGCAAATGCTCTGAAGCTACACGTTAAACCCGAGCCCAAGGTAAGCCTTGCCGTATCGCCTGCAATAAAAAAACTATCTGAATAAACCGGTGGCAATAAACTTCTTTGAAGATTTGCAACCGGCATGGTATCTTGTATTGTATTAACCCAGGTGGTATCAAACTGCACAGGTTGTATAGCGTCGGGCACAAAATAATCCAGATCCTTTTGACAGCTTGCAATACTGAAAGCTATGAAAATAATAAGACCTAATATGTTGAATTTTGTTTTCATCCAATTTTTAAATTCGTTTATACTAACTGTTTATTAGACACGTAATTACTTTAAAACGCAGCCTACTAAAAATCAAATCGTACACCAAGTCGCATACCTATTGTGGTAAACTTTTCTTGCAACGACATTGCGCTATTGCTAATGGGCGAAAAATGATATCGAATATAGGGCTCGGCCATTAAGTGCAAACGCGCATTTAATTGATAATACACCGATACAGCCCCCGAAAAACTTAGACCTGCATTCGTTTTGTATTGATAAGGATTACTGGCCTTGCCTGTTGTAATTTGCACCGGCTGAAATGCGGTATCTAACACATCTCCTTTTTGCCAATTATATACATTCAACACCACCCCTGCATTAAAATTGGTATGCCATCTGTTATTCCCCATTTCGTATCCTATCAACAGGGGAATATCTAATGATTTGAAACGATTGTAGGTTGTTTTGTAGCGCGTTCCGGTAATGCGTTCAGATCCGGTAGTATCGCCGGTAACAGGGTCAATTACATAAATCAGTTGCACCAAATTGCTTTTTACAAAAGAAAACTTTTCATTGATTTGACTATAATTAAAGCCGGTTCTGAAACTTACGCCATTGCCAAACACGCGAGTGTAGCGCATTCCTGCACTAAAGGCAGAAATTACCTTTGTACTTTCCTTACGCTTTTGCAAGTAAACCGAATTAGCGGTATCGGCATATTGCTTCATGGCTACATCCGGACCAAAATAAAAATCAAAATAATCTCTGTTAGATGAACCATTTAAGGGTGAGCCCGGACAATCGGGTATTTTTTTATCATCAATTACAGGGCGATTGCTTTTATCCGCCAATAAATCTGCCGTAAACAAAACCGGTTTACCATCGATAATAACTAATGAGGTACTGTTATCGCTTTGCAAAGAGACATCATTAGCTTGCGTATCTGTGGCAACAACTAAATCAGAAGATTTATCGCTATTGCTCAATTCTCCGGATTGGGTTATATCAGATTTTGAAACGGCCATTGTCCAATTTCTTTTGCCATTTTTTCTATTATTTCTTTGCTGCGTAGCTCCGGATTTATTTTCAGTCGGGGTCGTTTTTTTTAATACAGCAGCTAGTGAAGTACGATTCATTTCGGGATGATCATCCATTGCCACCGTTGAATTTGGTAAATGGCTATCACCCCGCAGCACTTTTGTTTGTTTTGGTTGAAATGTAACTATATCGGCATCATTTGATGCAGTTGAATTTAAACGATTGGTTCCAACACTACGTCCGTTTTTAACCTGCGTTGATGCTTCTGCATTATTTAATGGCGCATCAGTTTTATCTGCATTATTTACTTGCGTACTTTCCTTTCCGCCAATTTCTTGTTTAGATTCGTTGACTACTTGGTTTGCATTTTCTGCTGCGTTTGAATTGGGTATCGGCATATTATCCTTTGCCGCATTTGAAGCATTTTGGAGGGCTACCGGTGCGTTGTTTTTGGGCATGGTTGCACTATTCCACCACCAAGCGAATCCCGCTACAACAGCCACTATAGCCAGCACATATAACCGATAATTACGCCAATGCCACCAAGCACCTGCTGGTTTATTTTTTTCGCGTGCAGCTTGCAAGCGATCCCATGCGTTGTCGTTTACCGGCGGTTCGTATGCATCGAACAGGGAGCGTATATGCGCATCAAATTGTTCGTTATTACTCATGCCCTTATTTTTTGTAATTCAATAATTTGTTTCTGTAACATATTTCTTGCTTTCACTAACTGGCTTCTACTGGTTCCGGGTTGAATACCCAACATTTCGGCTATTTCTTCATGCGGATAACCTTCTAAAATATGCAGGTTAAAAACGAGTCGATAACCATCCGGTAATTTATGAATGAGCTGCAAAATTTCTTTTTGCGAAATATGACTATAAGCACTGGGGTCGGCCGGAATTTCATCTCGTTCGGTAAGCTCAAAGCCGTTTACCTCTTTATCGTACCTTGTTAACGTATATTTCTTTAAAGCGGTATTCACTACAATTTTTCGAATCCAACCCTCAAAGGATCCTTCAAACTTAAACTGATGTAATTTTGCAAATACCTTAATAAAAGCCTCTTGTAAAATATCCTCGGCATCCGCTGTATTACGGGCATAACGATGACAAACGCCCAACATTTTACTGCTGTAGCGCATAAACACTTCCTTCTGGGAAGCGGCATCTTGCCTATTACAAGCCCTTATAAGCTGCTCTTCCGTCAAGTGAAACTTTTTACAACCGGATTTAAGGTCAGACGCTTTGAAATTAACAAACGCTGCCTAAAAAATGTGTATTATAGATAATAAAAGTAGGTGGAAATAACAATTAAAAGGCTTTCCCGTAGCCAACATACGTAAACAATTGAAAATAAACGACTTAGAAACACAAATATCCAAAAACTTACAAATCAATTCATAAACTGACCATTATCAATTTCTCGGTAACTAAAAGGAACTACCTTGCTCGTTAAAATAATCGCTAGTGGTTGTTTTATCATTTGGCTGATTTTGAAAGTGTTATTCTCTATTTTTACTTAAATTTTCGAACCAACCTAAATAAGGCACCTACTATGCAAACAGGCAATTTGAAAGAAGTGATGGACCAGCTGAAAAGTTTGGTTAGTGAAGGCAATAGTATGGCTGCACGAATTCAAGAGTTGGAACATGTTATTCGTATGCGAGATCAAGAAATAATCATGTTGCAAAATATGGTTGATGAAGCAAATGCCATGCGCAGCGAACTAGAGAACCAATTGGAAGAACTGAAGCAAATGCAAGGTCATTTTGCCGAAATTAAACAAATGACAGAGGCTAGTCGCGCCACCAACAGCATGCGACATGCTCCTATTATGTCGAAAAAGCATTATGACGAACAAATTGCAGGACTAAAGGAACAGAATACACTTTTGAAGGTGCAGCTCAATGATTTACAATATCAATTCAATGAGTTAGCATCGCAAATTCCGGCCTCAACAACGGAGGCCGAAAATTTAAGTAAAGAAGCCATGGGGTGGAATGAAGAAGTACCACCAACAGATAGCTTGGAAACCGATCAATAATAAAAAGAAAATACTATGAATAAGATTGCAGATATCCGCAGAGACTATATGTTACATGCCTTAAACGAATCGGATGTTTTACCAAACCCTATCGATCAATTTGGAATATGGTGGCAAGAAGCCATTAATAGTAACATTGATGAGGTAAATGCCATGACTTTAGTTACGGCTTCCGCCGAAGGAAAACCAACCGGCAGAATTGTGTTACTGAAAGATTACGACGATAAAGGTTTTGTATTTTTTACCAATTATGAAAGTAGAAAAGGTGGTGAACTCCTAAGCAACCCCTTTGCATGTTTGTTGTTTTTTTGGAAAGAATTAGAAAGGCAAGTACGTATTGAAGGTGCGATAGAAAAAATTGATGCAAGCGAAAGTGATAGTTATTTTTATTCTCGCCCTGTTGGCAGTAGAATTGGCGCATGGGCTTCACCGCAAAGCAGCGTGATTAATAATCGCAGCGTTTTAGAAGAGAATGTTGAAGCGATCACTAAAAAATATCCCGACAATCAAATACCCCGTCCACCACATTGGGGAGGTTATCGCTTACTACCTACCGAGTTTGAATTTTGGCAAGGCCGGCCTAGTAGATTACATGATCGTATTGCCTATAGCCGAGAACAAAACGATTGGAAAATTGAGCGCTTAGCACCATAAAAAAAGGTTGAATGAATTCAACCTTTATCTAACTGAATATTTTTTAATTATTCAGGCTTTTTTGCTGCAACCTTTTTCTTGGTTTTAGCAGGCCTAGATTTACCAAAAGATGCTTTGGTAATTTTTCCTTTTTTGGTTTTAATATCTCCACGTCCCATATTATACACATTTAAACTTTAAATAATCAGATAAAAAAGCAAGGCCGTTGTGCCTTGCTTTTTATTAGAATGAGTTCAGCATTACATTTTTGCTGACAATTCTTTACCGGCTTTAAATCTTGCCACTTTTTTAGCTTTGATTTTGATAACAGCACCAGTTTGTGGGTTACGTCCGTTACGAGCAGCTCTTTTAGAAACTGAGAAAGTACCGAAACCTACCAAGGTAACTTTATCACCTTTTTTCAAGGTTTTGGTTACTGCATCTACAAAAGAATCTAACGCAGCGTTTGCTTGTGTTTTAGTAACACCCGCATCGTCAGCGATTTTTGCAATTAATTCTGCTTTGTTCATAGTTATGTTTTTTTGAAAATTATTAACGTGAACAAATATAGAAGGTTTTTCATTGCAACAAAATTTTTTTAAGAATTTTTAACCCCTATAAAAAAGGCTGAAAACCGCAAGGAATAAGGGATACAAGCATTTTTTAAGCACTCAAAACCAACCTCAAATTTATACCTAAAATGCGTAAAACCCTTTACCACAAAGAGTTTCACGCATTTTTTCAATGAAAGTCGCTATGGTAGCGGATTTCATTTATTATAAAAATGTTCGTGATAAACCAAAGGAATAAAAAAAATGTTTTGCACAGTTAGTTGATAACTTGCATCAAAGAACGGAAGGCCATAAAGCGATTTCCCCACTTTTCGAAGGATTTATCGCGCAAAGAATTAGCAAATTTGTCGATATAACGATTGTATAATGCCTTACTTTCTGCAAAATATTGAATGGCATAGGTTGGCCCGTCACTATCATCCACTTCTAATAATCTTACAATAGTTGCCTTGCTAAAGCAACCGGTTTCCAATACTTCCGGCACATGCGTGTGTTTTAACCATTCAAGCCAAGCATCCTGAATTTCAGGAACAATTTTAATCGTAACATTATAAATAAACATGTTGTAAATATTTGGTAGATAGTTACAAAATTAAGGCGCTTAATGATCTTTCCGTTCGCCAATCATTTTAACCGAAAACCAGGCCAATATTAACATGGAAAAGAGGATGGCACCCCAGGTAATCCAATC
Source organism: Bacteroidota bacterium (assembly GCA_046050225.1). Lineage (GTDB taxonomy): Bacteria > Bacteroidota > Bacteroidia > Chitinophagales > Chitinophagaceae > Ferruginibacter. The sequence continues at coordinate 7,650 of JBJOQA010000458.1, forward strand.
ACTCCACGATTTTTTGGATTCATCCATTTCATTTGTTGCAGCCATTTTAGTAATCGTACCAATTTGAACTACCGGCAAAACGGGTGCAATACTATCTGCAAAATTTTGCAAATCGTACACCGGAGGCACTGCTTGGTAATTCCCAAATTGTAACGCGTACTGTTTGTTTTTTTCTAAATAAAATACTAAAGCTTGCGGTTGAAATAGGAAAGCTACATGTTGTAAATGCAAGGGTGGATTATCTCCATTTGTAACCCGTAGCAAATAATGCGTTGCCTTTGATTTTGGGAAATGTATATTCATGGTATCAGCACCGGCCCGTAGTTGCAAATCGGTTAAAAAATCTAACTCCTCACTGCCCTTTGCATTTACGCTAACCGAGTATAATGTGGCATTTCGATCAAAAAATTTTGGTGATGGTATACTTAGTTCTAGTTGATCAAACACTGCAGCCGTTGGCGGCGCAAAGCGATAGTAACTGTAGCCGTTTGTGCTGTCTTTTTGAAAGGTGTTTTTAACATTCAATTTTATTGGCGCAACTGCTGGTATGGAACTAATAGGCATTCCTTCCACTTGGCCCACCCCTTCAATAGGCAACGGATCATAACCGTCATTTTGTATGAATAAACGATAATAGCGATAACCTCCTGCACAAGCACCCACATGCATATACATTTGGTCGGGTACACTCGCTTGGTATTGCGGATATAAATCAACCCTATCTGCAATCACAAACCAATGCTGCAAATCATTGCTTCCCGACAATTTCCCTTTACGTTTAACTGTTGTTTGGCGAGTTAATAAACATAACTGGGGTATAGGATTTCTAGCTTCATTTTCAATAATCAAAGCTGTATTTCCACTATCAATCAATTGGTTACTTTTTATCACCAAAGGTTTCCATAATTGCTTTTTAACCATTTGCATGGATGAACGAATATAATGTGGCACCCAAGTACCGTTAACTTCTTTAATACGCAAATCGTGTAAGTCAACGGCACAACTTGAACTAACATCAGGGGTAGTCCAAAATGTATAAAATCCATCTTGTGTTATTGCCTGTATGGGTGCCTGAAAATTAAATGTTTGACACATCCCTTTAAAACTGCCAAAACAGGCAAACCATAAAAGTAGCAGTCCCCTATTTTTGTTCATCTTCAATGATTAATTTTTTCAAACGTTGATACATAAACGAAACGGCCAATAAAATCACCCCGAGTAAAATAAAGGCAGCAATTTTTCCTCCTTCAGATATTTCGGAAATATCACTTACAAACAACTTGATGAGCGTAATTCCAAATAATAAAAAGGATAGTATTCGTAATTGTTTATGTTGGTGCTTAATGCCCAACCAAATCATTACTGCTGCCAATGCGCCCCACAATACCGTTAATCCGGCTTTATTGTATTGCTGCAATAATACTGTCCGATTAGCCGCATCCTTACCAAATAGGGTATACAGCCATTTTCCTTCAATACTCAACATATACCAAATCAATAAAACCAATAGCACCGTAAAAATATTACGCGTTAAAAGAATGGCATTAGATTGCTTGAAAATTTGTATAGTTTGAATTAGAAAAGCAATGAAAATAAAAATAGCAAGCCAATGAACCCATCGATAAACGGATGCGTACATCATTCCATCAAGTAGGCTACTCAAATTAACCACACTACCTGCATAATACAAGCCTACAGCAAATAACAATGCCAAGTTTAAAATCCCCTCACCATTCGGTACTTTTTTACGTCCGGCCCATAAAATACCTATTGCAAACGAATAGGTAAATACTTGATGAAAAGCATTTGGAATGGCCGCATTCGCTGCATGTTGCAACAATAAACTAATGCCAAAATAACCCGTTAAAAAAGTTACAACCGAAAATGCAACACGCATTAAAACTGAAATAGATCTGAATGATATTACACCATAATAAGGTTGTTCAACTGTTGCTTTTTTTGTCAACCAAGCCAATCCAAAAAATGAGCATCCGGCAACCACGTTGGTAATAAAGCCACGTAAATCACCAAATAATAAAACATATTGCTCACTATTATTTGCAATAGAATTTGTCCAATCCATGGCCAAACTACAACACATTAATAAAGTAACAATAGTGGCCCCAAGTTTGAATGTTTGTATGCCTGATTTAAAAAATAACCAAAGCAGCAAAACAGCTTCTGCACTCCAAAACAATGTTATGTTATGCCCCTCCAATTGTATTGGGGCAGCAAGTGAAACAAAACTTAAGGTGAGGCCAATTAATAGGTATACGATGGTTTGATTTTTTCCCGAACGGAAATAAAAATAATACGCTTGAGCAAAATTTAAAAGTGCCACAAAAACGGTAAACAAACCATCCATTTTGCCACCTTTCCATTCGTTCATCAAATACAATCCCGCCGAAAAATAGAGCGCATTGATAAGAATAAGTAAACTATAATCAAAGCTCCTAAATTCCATTCTTTTGCGCACATTGTAAATCAAATTCATTAAAATAAAAATGGCATAATAAACCGTTACAAACAACCATGCAATAAATGCCGATTTTGCGTATTGCGTCACTTCCTCGGCATTGAATAACCAAGCACCAAAAATGATAATCGTAAAAAATAAACTAAGAACATGAATAGAAAACCAGCGCTTAAAATAAGATAGCGCCAACATACCCAAATTCAAAATAATGAGATAAGAGAATAAAATAATATAATTACCAGCACCCGTACTCACCAAAAACGGCGTAATAAAGCCGCCTATCACCGCTAGTATTGCAAGTTCTTGTCGGTCATATAAAATAGATAATAATACCGCAAAACCGGTAATTAATACCATGATTAAAAATGCAGCCGTAACCGATATTAATTGATATTCATGAAATGCAAATGCAATGGTAAAATAAAAAACTGCTATCCCGCCGCCGGCTAATACAGAACTAAATGAACGATACCCTTCACGCATTTTAAAAGCCAACCCAAGTAGTGCAGCGCCGCATAACAATCCAATACTTACTCTTCCGGCCTCACTTATCCATTCTTTATCGATGGCATACTTCACAAAAAAGCCAATGCCCAGTACCAAGATTAATATGCCAATTTTATTAAAGAGATTTTCTCCAATGAATTTTTCAATATCCGGATTTCGTTCTTTCCAGCCGGATTGATGAGGCTTAACGTGTGGGGTTTGTGGAATTAATGCTTCCGGTGCCGGAATAACCGGTTCGGTTGCCAATATGGTAGCACTTTGATAATCCGATTGTTTTACTTGATTCCAATCAATTATCTCCTGCGTTTCAGGCGATGCCGTAACCATTGGAATTTCCTCCACTGGTGCTTGAGTAGATAAATGCGTTATGGGAGTTCTTACAGGTTCAGGTGACTGTTCGGCTAATGTTGTTTCAGCCTTTTCAACCGGTTTTTCAACTACTGCAGCTGGTTGGGCAGTTGAACCAATTGCTTTATTCTCTAATAATGCCTTGATATTATCTAACTGTTCCTGCAAAGAGCGAATCATCCAAATGGTTTGACGCGCATCCTTTCCTAATTGAGATTTGATTTGAACCGCTACAATTATTAAAATGATTGTAGCAACCAACAGTATAAATTCCATATGCAGTTTAAATGGTAATGCCCTAAGTTAGGTAATATCCTTGCTAAACGCCATGAAATTGTGTTAAATCAAATAATTAGATTTATTCATTTGTTAGGATAGGTCCAAGTCAACATAAACCGGGCAATGGTCACTATGTTTTACATCAGGATAAATTTCGGCGTCTTTAATTTTGGATTTCAGCACATCGGTAACTGCAATATAATCAATACGCCAGCCCTTGTTATTTAAACGAACGCTCGGAAAACGTTGGCTCCACCAACTATATCGATGCGGCTCGGTATGAATTACTCTAAAAGTATCTACCCAGCCTTTAGCCAAAAACTGGGTCATCCAATCCCGCTCTTCGGGCAAAAATCCACTACTATTTTTATTACCCTTTGGGTCGTGAATATCTATTTCGTTATGCGCAATATTATAATCGCCTACTACAATTATTGCCGGTGTTTTCTTTCTTAATTTTTGTAAATAATCTTCAAATGCAGCCAACCATTGGTATTTGAATTGTTGTCTTTCATCACCACTGGTACCGCTTGGGAAATAAGCATTAATCAGTCTTACGCCCCCAAAATCTGCCTGAATTACCCTTCCTTCAAAATCACTTGCCTCGTTTTCTTGTCCGTAAAAAACCGCATCCGGTTTGATTTTACTAAAGATGGCTACACCGCTATACCCTTTCTTTTGCGCACTAAACCAATAATGATTAAAACCCAATGCCTCCAATTGTTTTACATCTACATCGTGTTGTGTTGCCTTGGTTTCTTGTAAACAAATTACATCCGCCGGATTCGTTTTTAACCAATCAAAAAAGCCTTTTTTTACTGCTGCTCTAATGCCGTTTACATTATAAGATATAATTCGCATGTGTATTAAAATTACTATATTTAAAGAAAATTAAAGATTCATGCAAACTACAAATTTATCTGAAGAAGAGAACAGTCAAC